>RFHH01000231.1 GCA_003696075.1 Acidobacteriota bacterium | reverse complement strand
CTCCCAGATCGCGGCGCGCCCTCCCATCTCGAACGCGAACCGGTCGGCCTGGCCGAGGCGCAGCAGGCGCCGCGGCACCTCGCGCTCGGTGAACAGCTCCGCCAGCATGCCGCCGATCCCTCCCGCGGCATAGTGCTCCTCGAGCGTGACGACGTTCGTGGCGGGGCCGAGGGCGGCGAGCAGCCGATCCGCGTCGAGCGGCTTGATCCGGAAGAGATCGAGAACGCCCGCCGACACGCCGTTCCGCGCCAGCTCCTCCGCGGCCGAGAGCGCCTGGCCGACCATCACGCCGGTCGCGACGATCGTGCAGTCGGTCCCCTCCCTCAGCACCGCGAAGCCGGTCTCCAGATCGGGCGCCGTCTCGTAGATCTCCGGCAAACCGGCGCGGTCGAAGCGGACGTAGCAGGGGCCGGCATTCCGGTGCGTCCAGGGCGCCATCGCCGCGGCGGTGGTGCCGTCGGCGGGGCTCAGGATCGTCATGTTCGGCTGCACGCGCAGGATCGCGAAATCCTCCACCGTGTGGTGCGTCGGCCCCATGATGTCGTAGGCATAACCGGCACCGACACCGAGCATCGTCACCTGGAGGTTCTGCGCGCAGACGTCGATCTTGATCTGCTCGTAGACGCGCGCCGTGATGAAGGGACAGATGGCGTAGGTGTAGACCTTCTTCCCCTCGAGCGCGAGGCCGGCCGCCATCCCGATCATCTGCTGCTCGGCGATCCCGACCTGGATGAACTGGTCGCGCAGGTTGGACGCGAACTGGTCGATCGTCGGCGCGCCGTTGTCGGCGCTGACGATGTAGACGTCCCGGTCGTTCCGCGCGATCTCGTACAGAGCGTTGAAGAAGGCGTCCCTCATCCCGATCTTCGGCTTGCCCATGGCGTTCTCCCGTCGACCCCGGCGGCTCAGGCGAGCGCCCGGCGCGCGATCTCCAGCTCCTCGCCTTCCGGCACCCTGTAGTGCCAGCGGCGCTCGTTCTCCAGGAACGGCACGCCCTTCCCCTTCACGGTCCGCGCCACGACGGCGAGCGGGCCGCGCCCCTTCCGCTCGCGGATGCCGTCCAGGGCGCCGAAGATCGCGCCGAAGTCGTGGCCGTCGATCTCGTTCGTCTCCCAGCCGCACGCGGCGAACTTCGCCGCCAGCGGCTCGAGCGCCGGCCCGTCGCTGCTCCAGTCGAGGTAGGCATCGTCGCGCGGGTCGGTGTGGCCGAGCACGCCCTGGCCGTTGCGATCGACGATCAGCACCAGGTTGTCGTAGCGGCGCGCGCCGGCGACGATCGCCGCCTCCCAGTTCGAGCCCTCGTACAGCTCGGCGTCGCCCGTGATCAGCACGACGAGGTGGCGCTTGCCGTCCCGGCGCGCCGCCTCCGCCATCCCGGTCGCCACCGGCAGCCCGTGACCCAGCGAGCCGGAGACGGTCTCGATCCCCGGCACGTGCCACTCGCAGTGCACCCCGAGCTGGCTCCCGCGCTGGGTGAACAGCTCCAGCTCCTCTCTCGGGAAGAAGCCGAGATCGGCCAGCACCGGGTAGAGGCCGATGCCCCCCTGCCCCTTGCTGAGGATGAAGCGGTCGCGGTCGGGCCAGTCCGGCTCGTCCGGCCGCACGCGCAGGATCCCCCCGTGGTAGAGCGCGACCAAGAGCTCCGTCTGCGAGAAGGCCGACGTGACGTGGCCGCTCTTCGCGTTCACCGCCATCTCGAGCACGGTGCGCCGTACCCAGCGAGCCTTTTCCTGCAGCTTCTCAAGCGATCTGTTCGACACGGGGCGTCTCCTCTCCCTCCGGCGTCCAGAGGTGCTCGCGCTCCAGGCGGATCGCGGTCAGCTTCCGGATGTGCCGCACCGTCACGATCCCGAACGTGCGGCGGACCATCTCGAGGTAGCGCGGGTTGGTGAAGTAGACCTGCCAGGCCCAGTCGCGGAAGGCGAGCACCTGCTCGCCGCTGAGCGTCTCGGTCGGGAGCGGCTTCGACCAGCGCGAGTGCTGCGAGTAGTGGTGCCACTCCTCCGGCAGCGGCCAGCCCTCTTTGACGGCCCGCTCGTAGAGCGCCGAGCCGGGATAGGCGGTGGCGCAGTAGAAGTTCGCCATCTCGCAGTTCAGCTCCATCGCGACGTCGAGCGTCTCCTGCATCGAGTCGAACGTGTCGTCCGGCAGGCCGAAGATGTAGTTGCCGATGACGTAGATGCCGGCGTCGCGGATCCGCTTCACGGTGTCGAAGATCTGCTCGCGGCCGAACTTCCCCTTGCGCACGCCGTCGCGGACGAAGCGGCTCGCCGACTCGATGCCGAGGCAGAGCCAGCGAACGCCGGCCCGGCGCATCAGCGCCAGCGGCTCGCTCTTGACCGTGTCGACGCGCGCGTAGGCCCAGATGTTGAGGTCGTCGATCCCCTCGCGGACGATCCCCTCGCAGATCGCGAGGTAGTGCCTCTCGTTGAGCACGAACATCTCGTCCGCGATCTTGAGGTTGCGCACGCCGTACTCCGCGCGCAGCCGCTTGATCTGCGCGACGGTGAACTCGGGCGGCCAGTAGCGGAATGACGACTTGCCGAACGGCGCGTTGATACAGCAGAAGGCGCAGCGGTAGGGACAGCCGAGGCTGGTGTAGATCGAGCCGTACGGCGTGCGCCGGTCGAGGTGCCCGAAGCAGTGCCAGTTGTGCGCCCGGTAGCGCTCCATCGGCAGCAGGTCCCAGGCGACGCCGGGAAGCAGCTCCGGAAGCTCCTCCGCCGGGATCAGCGGTGCGCGGGGATTCGAGCTCACGCCCCCGTCGGAGCGGTACCAGAGCCCCGGCACCTCGTGCCAGCGGCGGCGGTCGGCCGGATCGTCGAGCGCGAGCAGGGCCCGCAGCGTGTGCGGCCCTTCCCCCTGGCACACCGCGTCGACCTCGGTCTCGAGCAAGCTGCGCTCCGGGAGCGCCGAGGGATGGCCACCCAACAGCACGACCGGCGCGTCGGCTCCGGCCCGCCGCAGCGCCGCCGCGACCTCGCCCGCGGCCGTCATCGTCTGCGTCGACGCGGAGGGCTGCTGGCCGTAGACGACGATCGCGATCAGCCGCGGATCGTGCGTGGCCGCCTCGGCGGCGACCTTCTCGGCCGAGAACCCCTGCGCCTCCTGATCGACGATCGCCACCTCGTAGCCGGCGTGCCGCGCGGAGTTGGCGAGCATCCCGGCCCAGATCGGCGGCTCGATCGCCGCGTACTCCTGGGCCAGTTCCTGATAGATCAGCCGCCCGTTGCCGGGCGCGATCACCAGCAGGTCAGTACGGGACATGGGGAGCTCCTTCGGGTCCGGGCGGGGACGGTTTGGCCCCGGCGGCTGCGGTGCGGCGCGCGGAGTCCGGGGGGGTCCACGAATCGCGGCGCGGCGGATCTGCCGGCTCCGGCAACTCGTCCCGCTCGAGAGCCTCCAGCGTCGCCTCCACCAGCGGCAGCCAGCCGGGGTGCCGCAGCACGAGGCGCGCGAACCCCTGCGCGGCGGCGATGACCACCGGCGGGGGACCGCCCCGCGGGAAGATCGACGCCGTCCAGCGAAGCGCGAGATGGCAGCGCGCCAGCGCCTCGGCGCGCCCGGAGGGCGCTCGTTCGACGCCGGCCCGCAGCCGGGGCAACAGCCAGGCCGCCTCGCCGGCGGCGATCTCCCTCGCCCCCATCGCCGCCAGGTGGAGCCACTCCGGATCGGGATCGGACGCCACCGGCGCGGGCACCTCGTAGCCGAGGTCGGCCATCACGTCGACGGCGAGCGGCGAGAGCAGCAGCGACGACTTCCGCTCCGGCCACTCGCGCCATTCGCTGGCGCGTCCCCGCCGCGCCGTCTGCCAGCACCAGTCCGTCTCGCGCGCGCGACGCGCGATCACCGCCCGCAGCCGATCCACGGACGAGGACTCGACCGCTGCCTCGATCGCGCCCCG
>RFHH01000230.1 GCA_003696075.1 Acidobacteriota bacterium | reverse complement strand
CGGTTCTGCCTGGGTGACGGGAGCGACGGCATCGATCCCGCGACCGAGCCGGTGACCTTCCGCTTCGGTTCCTTCGAGCGCAGGTTGCCCCCCGGGTCGTTCCGCTGCCGGGACGGCCGGTGCCTGTTCACCGCCCGCGGCCCGGGCCTGACGCGCCTTCTGATCGCGAAGAACGCGTTCGCCGCGGAGGGCCGCGGCGTCGATCTCGGAGGAACCTCTCTCCCGGTGCAGGTCGTGCTGTCGATCGGAAACGACGTCGGCCGGGGACCGCTGCCGCTCTTCGGTGTTCTCCGGGCCGCTCCCGCCCTTCGAGCGGGAGGAGAGGGGCCGGGGGAGGCTGCGGTCAGGCGCCGGCCCTGAGATCGCCCTGGAGGCAGCGCTCGAGGATCCGCTCGAGCTGCTCCTTCGACACCGGCTTGGCGAGGTACTCGTCCATTCCGGCGGCGAGGCAGCGCTCCCGGTCGCCCTGCATCGCGTTGGCCGTCAGGGCGACGACGACGACGGCGTCGCCTCCGGGCAGCTCGCGGATCCTCCTCGTCGCCTCGAAGCCGTCGATGTCGGGCATCTGGCAATCCATGAAGACCACGTCGAACCGATGGCGCCGGAACAGCCCGACGGCGCCCTCGCCGCTCGTGGACCGCCGGACCTCGCAGCCGAGCCGCTCGAGCATCCTCTCGGTCACCTTGAGATTGATGAGGTTGTCGTCGACGACCAGAACCGAGAGCTTCCGCTCGACGGACGTCCCCGCGGGCCGGGACGCGTCCTCCGGGTGACCGTCGCTCGCCGGCTCGGCCAGGGCCTCGAGGACATCCAGGGGAGCGGCGGGCTCGTGGAGGACCTTCACCCTGGCTTCCACGCCTTCGAACACGCGCTCCGGAAGCCGGTGCCGCGGCGGGAGCAGCACCGCCATCCTCGCCCCGGTGCGCGCGAGGCGCCGCCGGAGTCGGGCGAAGGGGGCGCGCAGGCGCTCGAGGTCGCCGCGGGGCGCGAGGAGAATCGCATCGGCTTCGAGATCGTCCGGGGGGAAACCGGTGAACGGGCTGCGCGCGATCCGCGCTCCGTGCGATTCGAGGAGCGTGCCGTAGAGGTGCGCGACGGCGAGGTTGTCGTGGGCGATGACGACGCGCACGCCGTCGAGGCGCGATGTCGTCGGAGAGCCGGCCGACCCCCCGAGCTCGACGGTGAAGCGGAACTCGCTCCCGCGCCCCGGTTCGCTCGTGGCGCTGATGGTGCCGCCCATGGCGCGAACGATCTCGCGGCAGATCCCGAGCCCCAGACCCGACCCGGTCCGCCTCCGCGCGAACGAGTCCTCGACCTGGACGAACGGCTCGAAGATCCTCTTGAGATCGGCCTCGCGGATCCCGATGCCGGAATCGGCGACCGTCGCGTCGAGGAAGAACGAGTTCTCGCGGCGGCCGGGCCGCGCCGATACGGTCACCGTGATCTGTCCCCGTTCGGTGAACTTGATGGCGTTGCCGATCAGGTTGATGAAAATCTGGCGGAGCCGGTGCGGGTCGCCCGTCGCCTCGCGCGGAACCGGCGGCATGATCGCGTAGGCCAGCTCGAGTCCGGCCTCGCGCGCCTTCGGCATCAGCAGCTGGACGGTGCGATGGATCACCTCGTGGGGGTCGAAGGACATGGTGTGGAGCGTCAGCCTGCCAGCCTCCGCCCGGCTCAGCTCGAGGATGTCGTTGAGGAGGTTGAGCAGCGTGCCGCCCGAGGAGTGAATGATTTCGACCAGCTCGCGCTGCTCCTCGGAGAGGCCGGTGTCGAGAAGCAGCTCGGCCGTCCCCAGGATGCCGTTCATCGGGGTGCGGATCTCGTGGCTCATCGTCGCCAGGAACGTCGATTTCGCCCGCGCCGACTGCTCGGCATCGATCAGCGCCTGCTGCAGCGTCTTGTTGGTGCGCTCCAGCTCCAGCCGCTGGCGGGCGATCTCCCTTGTCCGCTCGGCGACCGTCTCCTCGAGCTCCTGCTGGCGCTTCCTGATCGCGCGCACCCGGTGGCGGTACCCCGCCGTCACCGCGCCGGCGGCCGCCAGCCCGGTGGCCAGGTAGAACCACCACGTGGCCCAGAAGGGAGCGAGGATCGTGAACGAGTAGCGCGCTTCGTTCTCGGACCAGATGCCGGCGGCGTTCGCGGCCCGCACCCGGAACGTGTAGTGCCCCGGCGGGAGGTTGGAGTAGGTGACGCGCGAGTGGCTCGTCACCGGCTGCCACGTCTCGTCGAACCCCTCCAGCATGAACTGGTAGCGGACCTTCTCGGGCGCCGCGAGCGAGATCCCGACGAACTCGAAGGTGAGGTGGTTCTGTCGGTGACCGAACCGCGCCTCGCCGGCGATCGGAACGGGCTTGAAGAAAACCTGCACGCCGGTCAGGTGCACGAGCGGCGGCACCTCGCTGGGGTGGTCGAGCCTCGGGTCGTACTTGACGGCCCCGCTCACGGTGCCGAACCAGATCTCCCCCGTCGGCGCCTTGTACGTGGCGTGCACGTTCGTTTCCACCGGTTCGAAGCCGTCGGCCGGGCCGAAGTGCTGCACCCGGCCGGTCTTCGCCTCGAGACGGTACAGGCCGCCGTTGGTGCCGACCCAGACCGTTCCGTGCCCCTGCGGCTGGACGAGGTAGACGTTCTCGGTGGCGATGGGGGTGCCGGCGGCGCGGTCCTCGAAGCGCTCGCCGTCGAAGCTGTAGAGGCCGCCGTCGTCCGCGGCCACCCACAGCCCACCCGATTCGTCTCCGGCGATCTGGTTGATCCCGAGCCGCTCGATCCCCCGCTCCGGCCCGTAGATGAGCGGCGTCAGGCCCTTCGCCGGCACGACCCGCGCCAGTCCGACGCCGGTGACACCGGCCCAGACGGCCCCGCTCGCGTCGGCATAAACGGCGTACACGCTCGGACGGCGGCCGGCGACCTCGGGCAGCGGGACGATGTCGACCGAGCCGGGCGCTCCCGGCCGCGGTCCACCGGCTGGCGGCACGTAGCGCGCGAACCCCCCGTCCAGGAGCCCCATCCAGAGGTCTCCCGAGGGGCCGCGCTCGATGTCCAGAACGGTGTTCGAAGGCAGGCCGTGCTCGGCGGTCACCGCGAACGCCCGCCCGGTCGCCGGCTCGAAATAGCACAGCCCGCTTCCCTTGGTCGCCAGATAGAGGCCCCCGCCGGGATCGGGCGCGATGTCGCGCACCGGACCGGGGCAGCCGGCCGCCGCCGCGGAGCTGGCGACGGCCCGCAGGTCGCCGGAGGCGAGGTCGACCAGAGCGAGCCCCGCCTCCGTCCCGACCCACAGGCGGTCCTCGCCGGCCGGCCACAGCGCCCAGACCGTGTGCAGCTTCGGGTCCGGCGAGAGCGGATAGGTGCTGAACCGCTCCCCGCGGTAGACCGACAGCCCGCCGCCGTCGGTCCCGGCCCACAGGTGCCCCTCGCGGTCGACCGTCAGGTCGGCGATCGCGTCGTAGGCGAGGCCGGACGACGTTCCGAAGCGGCGCATCGTCCGGCGAGAGTGTCCGGCGGCCAGCGGTTCGAGCTCGTACAGGCCCCGACCGCGGGTGGCGAACCACAGCCGGCCGTACCCGTCCAGGGCGATGTCGGTGACCGCCACGCCCTCGAGCGCAGCCAGCGAGGGGCGCTCCTGAGGCTCGTAGCGCATCGTCCCCACCGGACCCCTCACGGGAACCAGGACCCCGGCGCCCCCGTCGCCCCGCCCGTACCAGATCTCGCCCGAGGGGGCCGCGAACAGGGCGGTGACGGCGACCCCCGGAAGGGCCACGCGGTGCGCCTCGCGCGGGGCAATGTCTTGCCGG
>RFHH01000229.1 GCA_003696075.1 Acidobacteriota bacterium | reverse complement strand
CTTCCGAGCCCCGCGGAGCGGAAGCCGGCGCCGCCCCCGGGGAAAGGCTTCTCCGCGGTGGCGCGACGCTCCTCGCTGGGACGGGTCCTCCTCGGACTGTTCGTGGCGGGCGCGGCGGGTCTTGCCGTCGTCGCCTGGCGGGCCCCCGGGCTCCTCGTGGCCGGAGCGGACGCCCCCGCCGAGGACTTGATCCGGCCCGTCCGGAAGGGAGGGTCGGCGCGACCGCGGAAGGCCGCTCCCAAGCCCGAGGACCGCCCAGCCGCGGCGGCGGAGCCGGCGGGAAAGGAGACGTCCCCGGCTTCCGGGAAAGCGGCGGCCACCGATCGTCCCCCGGCCTACACCGAGAAGGACCTGCCTCGCCTGATCGCCCGCGCCGACAAGCTCATGGCCGAGGGCCGGGAGGCGGAGGCGGTCGAGACGCTGGAGGCGGCGCGGCGCGTGGCGCCGGCCGAGTTCGCCGTGCTGGACCGCCTCGAAGCGGCCCGGCGCGTGATGCAGGAGCGCCGCACCGCCGAGGAGCGCCTGGCCGACGGAAAGGAAGCGTTCGCCCAGGGGTCGTACGAGGATGCCCTGAGGGACTTCTACCGGGTCCCCGAGCGCTTCCGGCCCCCCCGCCTGGACCGCTGGATCGCGAACGGGTGGTACAACCTGGGAGTCCTGGCTCTCCAGCGTGGCGACGTCGTCGAGGCGGCGCAGCACTTCCGCGACGCGCTCGAGCTGTCCCCCGGCGACGCCGCGGCGCAGCGGAACCTCGAGGTCACCCGGCGCTACCGGCAGCGAGGAGCGCTGGATGACGCCTACCGCATCTACGTCTCCGAGCTGAAGCTCCGTTCCCTCGACGACTGATCGGCCGGCCGCCGGCCCGTCAGTGCCGGAAGTGTCGCCGGCCGGTGAAGACCATCGCCAGGCCGTGCTCGTCGGCGGCGGCGATCACTTCCTTGTCCCGGATGCTCCCGCCCGGCTGGATCACCGCCCGGATGCCGGCCTTGGCGGCCTCGTCGACACCGTCCCGGAACGGGAAGAACGCGTCCGATGCCATCACCGCGCCCGCGGAGCGGTCGCCGGCCTTCATCGCGGCGAGCTTCACCGAGTCGACCCGGCTCATCTGTCCGGCGCCGATCCCCACGGTCCGGTCGGCGAGAGCGAAAACGATCGCGTTGGACCGGACGTGCCGGCACACCCGCCAGGCGAAGCGCAAGGCGCGCCACTCGTCGTCCGTCGGCGGCCGCCGCGTGACCACCTCCGCCGACTCGAGCGGATCGTCGCCGTCCCACTCCTGCAGCAGTAGCCCGCCCGAGACGCGGCGCACGTCGAAGCCGGTCCGCCGCCCGGCTCCAGGGCCGAGTTCGATCACCCGCAGTTTCTTCTTCTTCCGGAGGATCTCCAGCGCCTCCTCCTCGATCTCCGGTGCCGCCACCACTTCGAGGAACATCGAGGTGAGTTCCCGCGCCGCGTCGGCGTCGACTCGCCGGTTGAAGGCGACGATCCCGCCGAAGGCGCTCACCGGATCGCCCTCTCGCGCGGCGAGGAACGCCTCGCGCGGCGTCTCGGCGCTGGCCGCGCCGCACGGATTCCCGTGCTTGATCACCGCGCAACCGCAGCGCTCGAGCGAATAGGCCACCGCGACCGCGGCGTCGAGGTCGAGGATGTTGTTGAACGAGAGTTTCGTTCCGTGAAGCTGCCGGGCGGCCGCGAGCGTGCCGGCCACGTCCCCGGACTCGCGGTAGAAGGCCGCCGACTGGTGCGGGTTCTCCCCGTACCGGAGATCCTGGACCTTGACCAGGTCGAAGCGAAGCTGCCCGGGGAAGCGCTCCGCCTCTTCGCTCTCCTCGTAAGCCCGTGCCAGGTACGCGGCGATCGCTTCGTCGTAGGCGGCCGTGTGCCGGAAAGCCGCGACGGCGAGTCTGGCCCGCGTCGCGGCGTCGAGGCCACCGTGGCGCTCGATCTCCGCCGCGATCTCGCCGTATCGTGCCGGTTCGACGACGACGGCCACATCGGCGTGATTCTTCGCCGCGGCCCGCACGAGCGTCGGGCCGCCGATGTCGATCATCTCCACGGCTTCGGGGAGCGGCGCACCGCTCGAGGCCGCCCGCTCGAACGGGTAGAGGTTGACGGCGACGAGATCGATCGGAGCGATGCCGTGCCGCTCGAGATCCTCCCGGTGCGACGGATCGTCGCGCACGGCGAGGATCCCCGCGTGGATCCGCGGGTGGAGCGTCTTCACCCGTCCGCCCAGCATCTCCGGGAATCCGGTCACGTCGGACACGCGGGTGACGGGGAGCTGCGCCTCCTCGAGCATCCGCGCCGTCCCCCCCGAGGAGATCAGCTCGACGCCGGCGGCGGTGAGCCGGCGGGCGAACTCGACGACCCCCGTCTTGTCGTACACCGAGATCAACGCCCGCCGGACGGCCTTCCTGCC
Organism: Acidobacteriota bacterium; assembly: GCA_003696075.1. Taxonomy (NCBI): domain Bacteria; kingdom Pseudomonadati; phylum Acidobacteriota; species Acidobacteriota bacterium. Next base: position 21,427 of record RFHH01000229.1, on the reverse strand, counting down.
CGTGCCGCGGCCGGTTCCCGCTCCGTTTCCCTTCATGGCCCAGTCTCCTTCGCCGCCTCAGGGGCGGCGGTTCCGCCCGCCGGTTCGAACGGGTTCGCCTTCCCGCCGGCGCCCAGGGGCGCTCCCTCGAGATCGCCGTGCGCCCGGTGCCACGCGTACAGCCACGCCTTGGCGGTGGCGCCGACGGCGAGCGACACCTCGAGCGACGCCGCCGCGAAAGGGATCGACCGATCGTCGAAGTCGGCTGCCGTCGGCCGTCGGCCCTCGGGGAAGAAGCTCCGCAGGATCCCCTCGTAGTCCCGCCTGGCCTTCGCCGCGATCGACCGGCCGAAAGCCACCGGGTCGCCGGCGGCGAGATGGGGATCGGCGAACCCGTCGAAGGTCACCTTGATGCGAGGGAGCTTCTGCTCGATGTAGCGCGCGAAGCGGCGGTAGCAGCGGGCTTCCCGCGGATCGTCGGGCCCGACGTTCAGTGCGAACGCCAGGTCGGCTGCCGCGTGAGCGATCTTCCCGAACCGGCGCGCCACCTCCCGCATCGGCGCGTGGCCGTCGAGCGCCTTCACCGCGCGGTCGATCTCGTCGGCGAGCGCGAACTCCGCACCTCCCGGCGCCGCGTGGCGTCCGACGCCCTCATCGCCGCTCCGCTCGAGGGCCCCGCGGTAGAGCTCGCGGGGATGGCGGCGCAGCTGCCGCGCGAGGCTGTCCGGCATCAGCAGAAGCGCGCGCCGGACGATCTCGCTGCGCGTTCGCGGCGAAAAGGCCAGGGCGGGTCCGACGGCCGCCCAGACCGCTGCCAGCAGAAGAAGCGCCCACCGGGACGCTCCGGCCGTGCCGTGACGGTGGGGCGGGGAAGAGTGCATGGCCGTGGCTCCGGCGGGGGCGGGATTGTAGCGCGCGGTGGCCCGGGCCGCGCCTGCCGCTGGCACGGGGCGTGCAGCGGTCTACGGGGCCGCTCCCTCACGGGACGCGGCGGGAGAGCCGTGTCGATGGCCCGATCGCCCGGGACCGCGCCATCCGCCACCGCAGACGCGATCTTCGCGGCCAACCGCGAGGTTCTGGAAGCGCGCCACCCCGGGCTGTGGGAACGGATTCTTGACGCTGCGCGCTCCGGCGGCCGTCCGGATCCCGACACCGGGGCCGGTCCCGCCGAGATACCCGCTGGTCTGGAAACCGCGGAGGAGATTCTCGTCTTCGGAGCGGCCGGCGGAGCCGCGCTCGACCGCGCCCTGGCCCGGGCGGCTCCCGAGGCGAGGGTGACCCTCGTCGTCGTCGATCCCGCGGGCTTTGCGGAGGCGCTCCGCCGCGAGCCGTGCGCCGGGCGCCTGAGCGATCCCCGCTTGACGATCGCGGGGGGCGGGCTCGCGGAGATCCGGAGGAAGCTCCCGGAAGGCGGGCGGCGGCTCGCCGTCCTCGTCGAAGCGGGGACCCTCGCGCGCACCCCGCGAGAGCTCGAGCCGCTCGCCGCAATGGCCCGCGAGCTGGCGGCCGTGCAGCGCTCCTGGGAAACCCAGTGCGGAACGATCCTCGCGAACGTCGCCCGGAATCTCGACGCGGTTCTGGGCGCCCCCCCTGTGGCGCGCCTGCGCCGCTTCGTCGCCGGCCGGCCGGTCATCCTGGTCGCGCCCGGACCGAGCCTCGAGGGTCAGCTCGGGCTCCTCGCACGGGAGGTTCCGCGGAGGGCGGCCGCGCTGGTCGCACTCGACACCTCCGTGCCGGCACTCCAGGCCGCGGGCGTGCCGGTCGACCTGGCGGTGACCTTGGACGGAACCGAGGGCGGACGCCGGAAGATCCTCCGGTGCCGGTCGTTGCCGCCTCTCGTCTTCTTCGAGGGAGCCCGTCCCGAGGCTCTCGACCGGTGCGAGGGCGCCCTGTACGCCTGCGAGCGTGGTGGACTGCTCGATCGGGCGGACGAGCTGTTCGGCAGGGAGGGGCGCTACGACAGCCACGGCTCGGTGTTGCTCGCCGCCCTCGACGTGCTGCTCGCCAACGGGGCGGGACCGATATTCCTGGCGGGAGCCGACCTCGCGCTCACCGGCGGGCGCGCGCACGCCGGGGGCGGGGCGGCGGAAGGCGAGATGAGCGTGCCTGGCAAGGACGGCCGTCCGGTTCCGACGACGGAGAGCCTGTGGCGCCACCGGCGCCGGCTGCTCCGCCGCGCAGCCGGTGTGCCGCAGGGGCGGATCGTCGATGTCACCGCCGCCGGCGCCACCCTTCCCGGCCTTCCGCGCGCGGCGCTGGAGGATGTGCTGGCCGCGCTCCCCCGCCGAGGAGGTGGCCATCTCCCCCTGCACGAGCGCGCTCTGGCGGTCGCGGAGCGCGGGGCCGGACACGACGCCGCCGAGGCGGAAAGGGCGCGGCGGGCCGCGCTTCGCGCCCTCGAAGAGGCGCGCGCGGGCCTCGCTCCCGCCGGGCGCGCCGGACACGAAGGAGCCTCATGATGCCGACGCCGACGCCACCGGCCGAGCAGCCGGGTCAGATCGCGATGCGCGCGCTGGTGCGCGCCGACCGCTTCCTCGACGCTGCAGGGCGCGAGATACCGGCCATCGCCGGGCACATGCGCCGCGGTGAACTCGCGGCCGTCCGCGTGAGCCTCGATCACCTTCTCGACGGTTTCGGCTCGTTGGCCCGCCTGGCGGTCGACCTCACCCGCGTGCGCGGGACCGCCGACGCCGAGAGCTTCGATCTCGGGGGGATGGCGCGGGCGCTACGGGATTTCGTGCACTGCCAGGAGGCGGGCGATTGGGCCGCCGCCGCGGACATCCTCGAGGGGACGATCCTGCCGATGATCCCTTCTTGGCGCGACCTCTTCCACCGCCACGCCGCAGCCCTCGAGGCGGCACGAGGAGCCGCCGGGGCCGCCGAACCGGCACCGTGAGCCCCCTCCCCGCCGGGACCGACCGCATGGCCGCCCCCGCGGCGGAATGGGCGCGCGCGTGGATCGCGTCGCTCCCCGGACGCCCGCAGGCGATCTTCACCCGGGGCAGGGGGGAGCATCTGGAGCACCTGGCGGAGACCGGCGCCTGCGTGGTCACCTGGACACTCGGGGCTCCGCCCCAGGAGCGCCGGGGCCGCATCGTCATGACGTCCCTCGCGGAGCGATACGAGAGCCTGGCCCGCCGCATCCTCACCTTCGGGCTGGAGGCCTACCGGGCCTGCCCCCCGGACGCCGGCCTGCGCGATGCACCGCCGGCCGCAGCGATGGATCGGGTGCTCGGCGAAGCGCGGCGCGCCGCCCTTCTCGAGGCGGGCACCCGCGCCACCCTCGCCCCGATCTGGTTCGACAACCTCGAGCGGAACCTACCGCGCCTTCTCGCGGGCGTGTGGGCCCGCGATCTGGCAGGAGCCGCCCGGCGCCTTCCCGTTCTCGTCGTCGGTGCCGGGCCGTCCCTCGAAGGCTTCCTCCGGCAGGCGAGGGACGTGCGCGAAACCGCGCTGGTGCTCGCCGCGAGTTCGGCGCTCGGGCCTCTCCGTGCCGCAGGCGTGCGGCCTGACGCCGCGGTGGTGATCGAGGGGAGGGATTGCTCGCGCCACTTCGAGGGGATCCCGCGCGAATGGCTCGCCTCGATGACCCTCTTCGCCGAGTCGAACACGAACCCGGCGCACCTCTCCCTCCCATGGGGGTCCGTCGCCTTCTTCCACGGGCCCACGGGAGCCTGGCTCGAACCCTGGACCGGCGCGGGGACGCTCGTCCCCACCGGTGGCAACGTGGGAACGGCGGCCCTGGTGCTCGGTTGGCTGCTGGGGGGCGACCCCGTCCTGATGGCAGGTCTCGATTTCGCGGCCCCCGGAGGGCGCTACTACGCGCCGGGGAGCGGGTCGCAGCGCCCCGGAGGGGCGCCGGAGCCCTCCCTTCGCGCGGAAGGCTGGGACGGGAGTCCTCTCGAAACGACGCCGGAGTTGGATGCCTACCGGCGCGCCACGGAGCAGGCGGTGGCCACGATCCGCTCGCGAGATCCGCGGGCGCGGTTCCTCTGCGCGGCGGGCGCTGCACGGATCGAGGGGGTGGACCGGGTCGACTGGGCCCGGTGGGCGGCCGGGCGGCCCCGGCTGGCGGCTCGCCCGCGGCTCGGAGCGCCGGCTCGCCGGGCCGCCCGGACCCCGGCGTTTCCCGCCCCGCCGGACCTTCGCGATCGGGTCCGGCGCTACGCGGAGGACCCGGCCGGGCCGCTCGCCGCACTCGCCCTCGCCGAACCTCCGGAGACGACGCTCTCACTCCTGGCGGCCGTGGAACTCGGGCGGCGGGACGGACCACCCGGTCCGGACAGGCAGCGCGAGGCGCTGCAGGCGGCGGCCCGGCGCTGGCGCGAGATGGCGGCGCGGGCGGCCGCGTGGAGCCGCTGGTTGGACCGGCCGGCGTGAAACGTCAGCGGAGGTCTCCGAGGACGCGACGCGCCATCCTGACCCAGGCCAACACCTGGCCCAGTTCCTCGGCGAGCTTCTCCTGCGGTTCCCCTGCCGCGAGGCGCCGGGCGTAGCGCTCGAGTCCCTCGAACAGCATCACGTGCGTTCCGGCGAGGAGGTCTTGCGGTTCGTTGCGGAAGGCGTGCACGCGGAAGATCGACAGGTCGGTGAAGGTCGCCAGCAGGTAACCGTCGCCCGCCTGCCATCCGATCGCCAGCTCCAGCGCTCCGGGCATGACGACCTCGAACCGCGGCTCTCCGAGCAGCGTCTCCAGGGCCTCGATCGCGCGTTCCGCGTCCTGATCCGCACTCAGGATCAGCGATGCCTCCACCAGCTCCCCGCCGTCCCGGAAGTAGAGGTCACCCTCGAGCACGGTCAGTCCGGCCGGAGCGGGCACGGTCGCGGCGGACCGGAGGTCGCCGACCACGGCATGCAGGTAGACGTCATCCCCGGCCCGCAGGAATCCGCGCTTGCGCATCGGGACGATCCTCTCCACCTCGGGAACGGAGGCACCGAGCCGGAGATGGAACGGGCCCAGAGCGTCGGCGACGCGGTCGGGGAGGTGCTGCGCGACGCCATCGGGGAGAGCCCACCCGGGCGGGGCCACCGGGTCGAGGGGGACGGTGGACGCCCACGCGCCCGTGGCGGCGGCGAGCGCGGACGCGGCGGCGAGCGATCGGAACGTCAGAGGGCGCACGGTGGGCTCCTGGGTGTCTGGTCTCTCGGCTGATCCACCGGGGGATGCGCCCGAAAAGTACGGGGAGCCGGACCGCCGTCAACCGCCCTCGGGACGCGCGATCCGGCGCGAAAACGCCCGAACGATGATGGAGCGCCGACTGGCGGCGGCGCGGGGCGGCGGTCCAGAATGCCCCGGCCGGCGGGCCGCACGCGGGCTTCGCCGCTGGGAGGAATCGACCGCGATGGGGCTTCGATCGGCTGGGGTGCTGGCGCTCGCGTTCGCCGCCGCGGCGGGTGCGGCCGAGCAGTCCGCGCCCCGTCTCGCCCTGGCGCTGCTCGACCGCGGCTCCGTCGAATTCCGCTCGCTCGACGGGAAGAAGCTGGGGGAGGCGAAGACGGGCGCGGGGCCGCGCGCCCTGGCGGTTTCGGGCGATCGCCTCTTCGTGGCCAACCGCGGGGTCGGAGACGAGCCCGGTTCGACGGTCACCGTCGTGGATCTCGGTGAACTGGAGCCCCGCCGCACGGTGAAGCTGTGCGAGGGCTGCGCTCCGAGGGGACTGACCTTCGACAGCCAAGGCCGCCTCTGGATGGCGGGACAGGCGCATCGCGCCCTGTACCGGGTCGATCCCCCGTTCGACGATCCGGCGGGCTCCCTGCTCATCGCCTGGGGCTGGCCCACCGACGTCGTGCGGATGAGCGGAAGCGACCTGCTCGTCGTCGGCTACCGCGACGCCGGAGCCGTCGCGGTGGTGGACGCCGCGCGCCAGTTCGCGACCCGCGTCGAAGTGTTCGCCGATCCCGATCTTCTCGTTTCTCCGGAGGGGCGGCGCGAAGTGTGGATCGCCTCCTCCCGCCGGCCCGGATTGGCCCGGCTGCGCCCGGGCGCGAAACCGGGCGAGTTCACCGCGGAGACGTTCGACGCGGCCGGCGTGACGGGCGGCCTGGGCGCGACCCCCGACGGATCGCGGCTCGTCCGCTCGGTCGTGGAGCCGCCGGCGCTCGTCGTGGTCGACACCGAGACCGGAGAGGAGCGCGGCCGGCTCACCCTCGCCGAGAATCCCGGGCGTCTCGCCGTGTCGTCGCGTGCGCCCGCCCGCGCCGCCGTCTGGCTTCCGGCCTCGCGTTCGGTGGCCGTCGTCGACCTCTCCGATCCGGCGGCACCGCGGCTCGCTGGGCGTTTCGCGGTGGAGGCGGCTGTCGGCGCGATCCTCTTCGTGCCATGAACCCTTCAGAGCCCCCTCCTCGGTGAGGTGCATCCTTCGCGGTGCATTTTCGGCACCGGTTCGCCTTCGGCGCGACCCCCGACCGGACCGCGCGGCGATGGGTTTTCACCCGCGGGAGCGGGCGTCCTCGCGGAGGGAGCGGCGGAGGGAGTCGGGGCGGAAGGGGGGCTCGAAGCGGCGGCGGCGTCGAAGGAGCGACGGCCGCTGCACGAACTCGAGGGGCGCGACTTCGGTCTTCGTGGCATGCCGGGCGATGGCGGGATCGGGCGTGTGGCGGCAGGGCCGGTCGGCGCGCGTCCCGGATACGGGAGGCGGGGCGGGTCAGGCCGCCGCAACGCCCCGCCCGTGCGACAGCGCACCATCGGGGAAGCACCTCCGGACGGCTGCGCCGGCGTAAGATTTCGGGGCGGGAGGGCCCCGCCGGTGCTTGCACACCTCCTTCGTCGCGCCGTTGTCCCGTGGCTGCCGGTCGTTCTCGCGCTCGTCGCGGGCCCGTCGCGACCGGTTCTCGCGGGCGCTCCCCCCGCCGACGACGCCTGCGAGCGGAACGCCTCCGAGTGGGGTGCCTTCGCTTCCGACGGAGCCCCCGCGGAAGTCGTGGACGAAGAAAGCCGCGTCCAGGTGGGGGAGGCTTCGGTCCGTCTCGATACGGAGAGCGGTTTCGACACGGGGCTCTACTATCCCCGTTCCGGGGAGGCGCACTGGGACCTCAGCGGGATGACCACCCTCGCCTTCTGGGAATACGGAATGAACGATCACCCGGAAGGGTTCCAGGGGAATCAGCCGATCGTCGTGCTCGTCACGCCGACCGGCGATGCGCGCTACGAGCCGCTCCGTCAGCGCGTCCCCAACCGGGCGTGGGCGATGATCCGGGTCCCCCTCGCTGGGGGTTGGGGATGGACGCGGGTGGATACGGGAGAGCCCGACCTTGCCGACGTGAGCCGCGTGGAGATCCACCACGACACCTGGGACTACGGTTTCTCCCTCGTGGTCGACGGGCTCCGTTTCCACGATCACGTTCCCGGAACCCCGCCGCCGCCGGGACCCGCGCCGCCTCCGGGCATCGACCCCGACGCGGTGCCCTCGCGGGCGCTTCTCTTCGTCTTCGATCCGGTGATGGAGAACAAGGGCGGTGTCCGGATGCACGAGGCGTACGGATGGTTCGATCCGGTGACGCTCACGGCCGCGGTGACGGCGGAGCTGGAGGCGCACTCCCACGGCCGCGCGCCGATCGAGGTGGTCGAGACCGACATCGTCGACGACTACCCCTTCTTCGAGGACGGATTCCGGTACGACGACGCGACCTACGACGAGGCGATGCGCACGGGCGAGTGGCACCACGGGCGGTTCGACTATGCCCGGTTCGTCGCGGATGCCGCTCTGGCCAAGCGGGTCGAACGCGGGTCGATCGACGAGGTCTTCGTCTACGGAGCCCCGTACTTCGAGATGTGGGAATCGACGATGGCCGGCGATGGCGGCTACTGGTGCAACTCCCCACCGGTCGAGGGGGTCCCGAGCGAGAGGCTCTTCGTGATCATGGGCTGGAACTACGAGCGGGGTGTGGCGGAAGCGCTCCACTCGTGGGGGCATCGGGCCGAGAGCGTGCTCGACCACGCCTACGGGCCGCGAACGCCGGACCGGAGCACGACCTGGAGCGCGTTCTGCCTCATCGACGCGAAGGCACCGGGCCAGGGGAGCATCGGAGACGTTCACTTCCCCGTCAACGGGTTGGCGGACTACGACTACTGCAATCCGCGCAACGTTTCCTCGGACGCCGACTGCTGGTACGCCTACCCCGATCTCGCCTGCCCGAGGCGCCCGGTGGGGTGCGACGACTGGTCACCGTTCCGTGAGGATCCGCATCGCGAGTACCTCGAGTGGTGGTACGACCACATGCCTCACGTCGCGGGGGCCGGTGCCGACCGGTTTCTGGCCAACTGGTGGCGCTACCTGATCGACGTCGAGCAGTTCAAGGGCTGGGACGGGAACCTCGCCCTGGCGAGCGGCAGGATCGACCTGACGATCCTCGATCCCGCGGACGGAGAGGAAACCGCCGGGCTCGTTCCGGTCGCCGTGCGTGCGGCGGCCGACGGCGCCGCCGGCCGGGTGGATCTGTACGCCGACGGGGAGTTCGTCGCGAGCGACCCCTTGCCGCCGTACCGCTTCGTATGGGACGCGCGCGATGCCGCGCCCGGATCGCACGTGCTCGAGGCGCGGGCCTACGAGCTCTGGAGCGGCGCCGAGTCGCGCTCGCCGAGCGTCACCGTCGTGGTGGCGCCGCCGCCGCCGCCGCCGGACGAGGTTTCCGGTCCGGCGGCTCCGACCCCGCTGACCTTCGCCACCAGGAGCCGGCTCGTGTGGGAAGACGCCGGGGCGCGGGGAGTCACCGGTTACAACCTCTACCGGGGCTCCGTGAGGTGGCTCGACGACGGGGTGCCCGCGGGCCGCATCGCCGAGCGGCTGCCCGGACCGTCGGCCGAGGACCGCGAGCGCCCCGGCCCGGGCACCGCCTGGTACTACCTCGTCACCGGCGTGAACGGGGCCGGCGAAGGCCCGCCGGGGGCCGGCTCGGCCGGGGGTGAGCGCCCGATCGCACCCTGAACCGACCGGAATCCGAGCTGCTCGCCGGGGGCGCGTTCTTTCCTTCGCGCCGAGGGCTGTCGGAGGTAGCGGTCTCGAATCGATCCCGCCGCATCGATTCGAAGGTGCCCCCTCGGCGGTGCGAACAGCAGCGCAACTCGATGTCGGGTCAAGACTTCGGTCCTGGTTCGCCGGCGTGAAGCCACTCGAGATCGCAACCTCCCGGGGGTCAGCCCCTCGGCTGCGGAAACGAACCATCGGGAGTGCGCCGCCCGCGGGTTCGGGGCGAAGGCCCGCCGGCCGACGAGTCGGCCGGCGTGTCGGGCCGTGGCAGGCGCACCTCCCGCCCGAATCCGGGCCCGTCCGCCGGCGTTCGACGGCACCCGGCCGCGGACCTATGTTCCGATCCGGGACCGGAGTCGATGGATCGTCTCGTCGTCAAGGCCAGGCAGGCCCTCCGCAGCGGAGACCCGGGGCGCGCCGCCGCGCTCGCGTCGGAGTCGCTCCGGCGTGACGCGCGCAGCGGCGCCGCGTGGAGCGTCGCAGCCGACGCCCTCGCCGCCGTCCTGCGCCAGGCGGGCCTGCTGGGCCACGGTTACGCGCCCGGGAGCGTTCCGCCGCGCGTCCTCCGCGAGTCCCCCTCGGCCCCGGCGCTCGCCGAGCTCGCCGGAGAGCTGCAGCGGGCGCTCCACGCCCTGGTCGGCCTCGGGGAGGCCGCCGCGGCCCGGAGGATCTTCGAGCTCGGAGCCGCGCTGTGCGACCTCGACCTCGTGCGGGCGCCCGCCGGTGGCTCACCCACCGGGCGCGTGGTGTCGATCCTCTGCTGCGATCGGGCCGACCTGCTCGCGCGCACCATCCGCGACCTCACCGCCTCCGATCTCCCGCCCTCGGATCTCGTCCTGTTCGACGACGCCTCGACCGACCCGCGCGTCGCGCAGATCCTCGCGAGCGAGGCGTTCGGCCGTCACCGGGTCCACGTCCTGCGCAACCGGGGGTTCCGCACCCGGTGCTGGGGCGGCAACCAGAATGCCGTCCTCGATTACGCCGAGCGCTTCCTCGGCGGGTTCGAGGAGCTGATCCTGCTCGACTCCGACATGGCCCTCGCGCCCGACTGGTGGTCCGCGCAGCGGCGTGTGGCGGAGGCACTGGCCCCGCTGGAGCTTCCGGAGGGAAGGCTCGGGGGGGTCACCGCCTTCCACGCAGCACGGTCCCACCCTGCGGTTCGCACCGTCGATGCCGGCGGCGTGCGCGCGCGGATCAAGCGCAGCGTCGGGGGATGCCTCCTGGCGGTCGACCGCGCCACCTACCGGGAGGTGCTCGGTCCCTTCGACCATCTGGCCGACTGGGGCTGGTGCCTGCGCCTGCGGCTGGCGCGCCGCTTCGTGGCGGCCACCGTGCCGTCCCGCGCCCAGCACCTCGGCCGCGAGAGCCTCCTCTTCCACGCCGTGAGCGATTCGGCGCCCGACTTCGAAGCATGACGCCTCGCCGGCACGGAACGCTGCTCCTCCAGCTCGAGCGCCTGGGCGACCTCGTCCAGACGCTTCCCGCGCTGCAGGCCCTCGCGGCCGCGGGGGAGCCGGTCACGCTGGTCATCCGCGAGGCGCTCGCCCCGTGGGCCCGCGCGCTCGTGCCCGCCGGCACCGACGTCCGGCTCGTGGGGGACCGCTCCCTCGCCGCCCTGATCGAGGCGCTCTCCGCAGGGCCGGAGGAGGCGCAGGGGGCGATCGCGCTCGTCCGGGAGGAGATCGGCCCCGCGAGCCCCGCCCGCCTCGTCAACCTCACCTGGCATGCGGCAGGGGCCGCGGTGGCCTCCGCCTTCGGGGCGCCGCGTTCGGCGGGACCGCTTCTGAGCCGGGAGGGGGAACGGCTCGCCGCCGGCTTCTGGGGCGCTTACCCGGTGGCGGCCTGGGACGCTCGCCCGGCGGGCCGAGTCCTTCTGAGCGACGTCCGGAGACTCCTCGTCGAGGAGGTCTGCGGACACCGTCTTCCGGAGCCGGAGTTGCCGCGGGCAGCGCGCCGATCGCGGGGTCCTGTCGCGCTGGTCGCCGGCGCCGGAGCCGCAGCACGCCGATGGCCCGCCGAGCACCAGGCCCGCCTGGCCGCGGCGCTGCACCGGGAGGGGCTTCCCGTGGCGCTCGTCGGCGGGCCCGAAGACCGAGCGCTGGGGGAGGAGATCGCCCGGCGGGCCCGCGAACTCGGCGCGGACGTCCAGAACCTGACCGGCAAGCTGCCCCCTTCCGATTTCGTCGCCTGGCTGCGCGAGGCGCGCCTCGTCGTCGGGCCCGACACCGGTCCGACGCACCTGGCCGCGGCTTCCGGCGTTCCCTGCGTGATGCTCCTGGCGGCCTCGGCCCACGCGTGGGAGACGGGACCGGCGGCGGAAGGGGCGATCGCCTTGCAAGCGCTTCCCGTGGGGCGCTCGTCGATGGAGGATCTGGTTCCCGGCCTCGTCGAGCGGGCTGCGCGCGCCGCCTTGGGGGAGGCGCCGCTGCCGCGCGGAGAGGCGGGGGTGGCCGTGCTGCAAGCCCGGGCCGCCGGAGATCCGCTCGGAGGAGCGGTCCTCGATGGCGAGGATCCGCCGGTCCGGTCGCCGCGCCTGCTGCTGGCGGCTTGGGGGGCGGTTCCGGGACGCGAGCCCACCCCGGACGCCCTGACGGCCGCCCTCCGCGAGGAAGCGGATCCGAGCCGTGCCGCCGCGTGGAACCGGGCAGCGGCCCTCGCGCGTCGCGGGACCCTCGCGGCGGACGAGGCGGCGCGCCTGCTCGCCCGGAGGCGGGGTGCCGGTGCCGGAACGGCGCTGCGGGAGGCCGGGCGGAGCCTCGACGCCTTCGCTGCCCTCCTCGGGGCCCTTCCCGAAGGCCGACTGCTCTCCGCCTGCCTGAAGGTGCTCCTCGAGAATCTCCCGCCCGAGGCGCCCGGCTCGGTGGTGAGCCGCGTCCGGGAGATCGCCCGCCGAGCCGCAGCCGTGGCGGCTTCCGCCGCGGCCACACCGGCGGTCGCGGCGCTGTGACGGCGACCCCGCTATAGTGGCCGGGCGATGCGCGGTTGGTTTCGGCAGAGTCGGCCCGGCTCCGCGGCGGGATCCCGCCGGCGCGGCATCCTCCTCCTGGCGGCGGCGATCCTCTCGGTGGGGTGCCAGGGGGGTGGGGCATGGCGCTGCCCGCCGCGGCCGATCCACCTCCAGCCCGGAGACGAGCTTCCCGACCTGACGGCCATGGCGCTCGACGGCGGGACCGTCGACCTCCGTCAGATCACCGACGGGAAGGTGGCGGTGATCGACATCTGGGCGAGCTGGTGCGGGCCTTGTCTCGCCGCGATACCGCACCTCCAGGCGCTGCAAAACCGCTACCGGGGGCGCGGCTTCACCGTCGTCGGCGTCATGGTGGACCGCAACGCTTCCCGGATCGGGGCGGCGGTCGCGGAGCAGCGCGGCATCCGCTATCCGGTGCTGGCCGACGACGACGGGCAGGCGGTGAACTGCGCCTGGGGCTACCCGCTGGGCATTCCCACGATGGTGCTGGTGGGGCGCGACGGAAAGGTCGTCGAGGTCTACCGGGGCACGGTGGGGATCGCCGCGATCCAGCGCCGCGTCGAGGAGCTGATGCGGGCCGCTCCGGCCACCGAGACCTCTTCCTGACCCGGCCCAGCGGCGGGAAAGGGCGGGCTCCCGCGGGGCGCGGCCGCGCGGACCGGCCCCGCGGGCGAGCGCCTCACCGCTGCGGCAGCGGTTCCATCGTCAGCGGGTCCCGTAGCGGCAGGTGGGTCACCTTGCCGCCGTAGAACTCCGACATGCTGGCGCGGTGGTCAGGATCCCCGGGCGCGATCTCGTCCCACTTTCCGACCACGAGGAGGAGCATCCGTTCGGGATGCAGGTACTTCTTCGCCACGCGCAGCACGTCCCCGGTGTCCACCGCGGCGATCCGCTTCCGGTACTCGCTCCAGTAGGAGTGGGGCCGGCCGTAGTACTCGTCGAACGCGAAGGTGCGCGCCACGGCGTCCGCGCTCTCAAAACGCCTGGGGAAAGCGTCGATGAAGGAGTTCTTCGAAACGCGAAGCTCCTCCTCCGAGACCTCCTCGGAGCGCATCTGCTCGATCAGTTCCCGCGACAGCTTGGCCGCCAGAGCGACCGTCGGATTCTTGGACTGGAACGATACGAAGAAGAGGCCCCGGTCGACGATCCCGAGGTTGAGCCGCGACCCGGCACTGTAGGCGAGTCCCTCGTCGGAGCGGATCTTCTTGGTGATCCGGGAGGTGAAGCCCCCGCCGCCGAGGATGTCGTTCATGACCATCAGCGCGTACATGTCCGGATCGTCCCACCGCTTCCACCGGGGAGCCTCGTGCCCGTAGTAGACCTTTCCCTGGGGAATGTCCTTCTCCACGTGATAGACCCCGGGCACCGGCTCGTGCGTGGTGGCCGGGGGCGGCCATGGGACCTTCACCTTCGCCGGCTCCCAGCCGGCGAAGCTCTCCTCGAGCCGGGCGAGCAGGCTCTTCGTGTCGACGTCGCCCGATGCCCAGACGATGAAGTTTCCCGGATGGAAGTAGTTCCGGTGGAAAGCGACGAGATCGTCACGGCTGATGGCGTCGATGCTCGGTTTCGTCGCCTGACGCGCGGAGTAGTGATCCTCGCCGAACATGAGGAACCGCCATTCCCGGTTCAGGATCGCGCCCGCATCGTCGTTGCGCTGCTTGAAGCGTTCGATCAAGTTCGTCTTCTCGATGTCGAGCCGGTCCTGCTGGAACCGCGGGGACCTCAGCATGTCGAAGAAGAGCCCCATGGCCTCGTCGAGCACGAAGGTCGTGCAATCGAGCGACGCCGAGCCCGAGATATCGCCGACGAAGCTGCTGATGTTCGCAGCGAGGAAGTCGGCCCGCTCGTCGAATTCCTCGGCGCTCATCTTCTCGGTACCGCCGCGGCGAAGCATCGTGCCGGTGAGGGAGGCAAGCCCTGCCTTCCCTTCCGGATCGAGGAACGATCCCGCCCGAACCACGACCGAGAGGTTGACGAGCGGCAGGGAATGATCCTCGACGATGTAGACCGGGACGCCGTTGCTCAGCACGTGCCGGTACTGATCGGCGTCCGGGACCTCGAATTTCAGCGGCTCGAACCGGAGCTTCTCCGGCCTGTCGGGGATCGCCGCCGTCTTCGCTCCCGCCGCGAACGATGCCAGGAGCGCGCTCGCGGCCAGAACCGCCAGGATGCGCTTCATCGCTCACCTCCCTTCGCGGCATCGAGCTGCTCGATGCGCCCCTCGATCCACCGCTCCATCACCCTCATCGCCGGCGCAAACTCCGGCGGCATCTGGTCCTTCCGCTGACGCATCTGCTCGAGGATCTGCCGGAGCTTGTCGGGGTCCTCGATCTGCTTCAGCTGGCGCAGCTGCATCTTGACCATCTGCTGCTGCTGCGGCGGCAGATCCGCGAGACCCTCCGGCGGCTGGTCGGCCGCGGATCCGGGCTTGCGGTAGTAGAGCGCGACCGAGCGCCTCTCGGGTCCGAAGTAGCGGCGGGCCACTTCCTTCACCTGGTCCGCCGTCACCGCGAGCGTCTTGTCGGCCCAGGTGTTGATGTACTTCCAGTCGCCCAGGCCGTCGAAGTAGAGGAGCTGAATCATGAGGAAAAAGGGCCTTTCCAGCCGCCTGTACGCGTCGGCCGCGATCTGGTTCTTCACCTTCTGCAGCTCGTCCTCGGGGATCGGTTCCTCTCGGATGCGCCGGAGCTCCTCGTACCATGCGGCCTCGAGCTGTTCCGGCGTCGCCTCGCCCTTCGCCTCGGCGAAGAACGAGAAGTAGCCGGCGTACTTCATGCTGTTCTGCGACGCGGCGGCGGAGCTGGCGATCTGCTGATCCAGGACCAGCGACTTGTACAGGCGTCCCGTGCGGCCGTTGAGAAGGCCCGCCAGCACGTCGAGCGCGTACGAATCGGCGTGTTCGAAGGGCACCGTGTGGTAGCGCACCTCCACCTGGGGCTGGCAGTCGCACTCGGCGCGCATCCGCTTCTCGGCGAGCTGTTCGACCTCCAGCGTGACGACGTCGGGCGGGGCATGCGGGCCTGGCTGGAGACGGCCGAAGTACTTCTCCGCCAGGGCCCGGACCTCCGCGGGATCGAAGTTCCCCACCAGCGCCGCCGTGAGGTTGTTCGGCGCGTAGTAGGTCGCGTAGTACTCATCCGCCTGCTTCTTGCTGATCACGCGCAGATCGGACGGCCAGCCCACGACGGGCCACCCGTAGGGATGAGAGACCCAGAACATCGCGTTGAACTGCTCGTCGTACTTGCCGGTCGGCGTCGACTCGGTGCGCAGCCGGCGCTCCTCGTGAACCACGTCCCGCTCGGAGTAGAACTCCCGGAAGACCGGATTGAACAGGCGGTCCGACTCCATCCAGAACCACAGCTCGAGCTTGTTGGCCGGGACGGTGATGAAGTAGACGGTCATGTCCTGGTTGGTGAAGGCGTTCATCCCCGACGCTCCGGCCGCCGTGTAGATCTTGTCGAACTCGTCCTTGACCATCAGCGACCGCTGTTCCTCGACGAGTTCCTGGAAGCGCCGTTGCAGTTCCACCAGTTCGGGCGGACGGGCGTCCGGATCGAACGGGTCGGAGATCTCGCCGAGGCGCCACCGGCGCCGCTGTTCGCGGTAGATCTCCCGGATCCGCTCCTGGATGCGCTCCTGCTCCTCGATGATCTCGAGATCGCGCTCGGCGTTCTTCGTACCGATCGTGCGCGTCCCCTTGAACATCATGTGTTCGAAGAGGTGGCTGATCCCCGTCATCCCCGGGCGCTCGTTGGCCGAACCGACGTGGGCCACCCACCCGGCGGAGACGGTGGTCTTCTCCGGCTGGCGGACGAGGAGGAATCGCATCCCGTTGTCGAGCACGAACTCCTCGACAGGGACCTGGGCGCGCCCCGACGCCGCGGGCGTCGCCGGGGCCGCGGCGAGGGCGGCGAGCGTCAGCAAGAGGGCATGGCGCATGGCGGGTCACTCCTTGACCGGACGGGGGCCGCGGGAGACGGCCGCCCCGGGACGGGACACCTTATCAGCGCCGCCCGCCGGAATCCCGCCCCGGGCCGGATTCGTTCCGGGCGGTTCGCAGGCCGTGGCCGGCGGTCGCGGGCCCGGCCGGCCGGCGGGGCCTGCGTCCCGCGCGACCGGCGGCCGCGGGCGTCGGGGGGCCGGTCCGGGGGCCGGATCACTCCCCGGTGCCGGGACCGAAGAACGTCGGCGGATTCTCGAGGGTGTAGATCGTGTCCTCCTCCTCGATCTTCCGCCGCAGGTAGAGCGGCGTTTGCAGCAGGCCCAGCAGCGTTTGGCCGTCGATCAGCTTGAAACCGCCGGTGGTCTTCTCGGCGAGCAGCCGGTCCACGCGGCCGGGATCGGGTCGGGTCTCGATCGGCTGGCCGGAGGCCAGGGCGAAGCCCCACGGGGAGCCGTACGACGGAACGTGCGAGCCGTAGGAGAGGACATGGGGCCAGACCGCCCCGACCGTGCGGACGAGTCGGGCGTGGAGCGCATGCTCCGCTGGACTGATCGGCCCGGCCTGCACGACGAACAGCCCGCCTTCGGCCACGACCCGCCGCGCCTTCTCGAAGTACTCGCGGGTGAACAGCTTGTAGGACGGCCCCGACTCGATCGGATCGGAAAGGTCCGAGATGACGACGTCCCAGCGGTCGTCGGCCCGGTCGAGCAGCTCGAGGGCGTCGCCGATGATCAGCTCCGTCCTCGGATCGTCGAAAGCCCCCTGGTGCATCTCCGGGAGGTGTTCGCGACAGGCCTGCACCACCTTCCCGTCGATGTCGACCATGGTGACCCGCTCCACCGTCTTCCAGCGCAACGCCTCGCGCACGGTGGCGCCCTCGCCGCCCCCCAGCACCAGCACGCGCCGGGGGGAGCCGTGGAGGATCATCGCCGGGTGGACGAGCGCCTCGTGGTAGAGGAATTCGTCGGCGACCGACGACTGCCACTTGCCGTCGAGAACCAGGGCCTTCCCGTAGGCGCCGGTTTCCAGGATGTACATCTCCTGGTAACGGGTCCGTGCGTGCGCGAGGACACGCGTCACGCCGTGACAGTAGATGTCCCAGGGGGTGATGTACTCGTTCAGCCAGAAATCCGCGCGAAGCTCAGCACCCGGCATTGGGACGCCTCCTCCGACGACTCCCCCGGCTCTGCCGCCGCCTCGACCACGGGCGAAGGACGGTCGTTCCGGGGAAGGTTGGGAGCCATCATGCCGCGGGGCAGCTTGCGCATCTGGAACCGGCGCGCCTGGAACACACGCTTGAGATACTCGCAGGCTCGCTCGGGTCGGGTGTGCTGGCCGCAGGTGAACACGTCCGCGGCGGCGTAGCCCTTCTCCGGCCAGGTATGGACGGAGATGTGGGACTCCGCGAGGAGCGCGAGCGCGGTCACTCCTTGCGGCTCGAAGGCGTGCTGGACTTCGTGCAGGAGCGTCGACCTCGCCTCCTGCGCGGCGCGGCGCACCGCGTCCCGCACGAAGACGACGTCGTTCAGAAGTCCTGGCGGACAGTCATACATTTCGAGGATGCAGTGAGAGCCGAGTGACTTCACAGGCCCATCCCCCTGCTCGGGCAGACAGCGCCTGCCCCCCGAAATGCGTCTCGATCTCCGGAGACGCGCGTGGAACGTCCCCGCCGCTCCTGCGCTCGGAGGTGCGCAAACGGCGAAGCCGGATTTATAGGGGCAACCGGCCGCCGGCGCAAGGGCCCGGCTCGAGCCGGCGGCCGGCGCACCGGCCCCGCCCGTCCGGAGCCGGGCCCGGGCGACCGGGGCGCGCCTCGGGCCGGCCGGTGGCGCCCCCGCGGGGCCCGGGCAGGGGGCCGGCTAGCCCGGCGGCCAGCCGAAGCTCCGGCCTCCGAGCAGGTGGACGTGGAGGTGGAAGACGGACTGACCGGCCCCGGCGTTGCAGTTGACGACCGTCCGGTAACCCGGGCCGTCGACGCCCCGCTCCTTGGCGATCCGGGCGGCGACCGTGAGGAGGTGGCCGGCCATCGGCTCGTCCTCCGGGAGGAGGTCGTTCAAGGTGGCCACGTGCTTTTTCGGCACGATCAGGACGTGCACGGGCGCCTGCGGATTGATGTCCTCGAAGGCGACGCAGAGGGGATCCTCGTGGACCTTCTTCGCGTCGACGGCGCCCGAGACGATCTTGCAGAACAGGCAGTCGGATTCGGCCATGACTTCTCTCCCCGCCCGGGCTCGCGCCCGGGCGCCGGTCTGTGGCATTCTATCGACCGGCGCCCCGTTCCGGGGCGCGAGGAGGCGGCGCATTCCTGCCCGGCGGCGCGCCGCCGCCGCAGGCCGGACAGCAGGATTTCCCGGGGAGAGGAACCATGCGCAACGGGTTGTTGCTCGCAACGATCGTCTTGGCGGCCCTGCTCGGAGCCGCCTGCAACTCGGCGGTCGAACCCGCCGGGGGAGAGCTCGGCCCCACCGGAGGATCGGATCAGCAGGTGCTGCCGGGGAGCGGCTACGGCGCGGTGACCGTCCAGCTCTCCACCGCGTCCCCGACCGTCCAGGCAGCGACGGCCCCGGCCGCGAACGGGGGGAGCCTCCTGGTCGGGTTCAACTCGCTCACCCTCTACAACCACCTGGATCCGATGCAGGTGGTCGAGGTGCCGGTCGATCCCGAGCAGCCGGTGGACCTGATGGCCGCCGCCGCCGATCCGGTGACGCTGCTCGAGGGCGTGCCCGTGCCGGAGGGCGAGTACGACTGCATCAGCTGGGAGATCGCCAGCGTCGAGGCGTGCGGGATGCCGGCTCCGATGCCGGCGAACGCCTCCGGTGACGTCTGCACGGCGGCGCCGTTCCTGGTCTCCGATGGAGAGCAGGTGACGCTGCTGATCGAGATGCCCGAACTCTCGTTCGACTGCGCCTCGATGCACTTTTCCATGGGCTCGGCGATGCTCTCCGTGCGCTAGCCGGAGGCGCGCCGCCCGCCCGCCGGGGCGGGTCCGGAAAGCGAATCGGGGCCCCGCCGGGGCCCCGCTTCGTTTCCGGACTTCGGCTCGAGACCCCCGAGCGCCGGGGATCGGCTCTCCACCGCCCGCGTCCGCGTGCCCCCCGACGAATCCGTCGGACCGGGGAGCGCCGGCCGCGGTGCGGGGCAGCGCCTCCGCTCGGGGGTGCGTCCCCGAAGGTGCACGATCCTGTCGGACGGGTCGGCCGCTCCCCTGTTGCGTTCGCCGGGCGGCCTCCGAGAGGCGGCATCCCGGTCAAGTCCTTCTTTTTCAAAGGGTTGCGAGCGTTTCCCAGCCCCGAGGGGTCACCCTCGGAAGGGACTACCGGACTCGTTCGATCCTGGCGCCGAGCCGGCCGAGCTTCTCCTCGATCGCCTCGTAACCGCGGTCGAGGTGGTACACGCGGTGCACGACGGTACGGCCGCGGGCCGCGAGGCCCGCCAGCACCAGGCACGCCGACGCGCGGAGGTCCGAGGCCGTCACCTCGGCCCCGGTCAGCGGCGTCGGTCCCTCGACGGCCGCGGTGTGGCCCGACAGTTCGATCGAGGCCCCCATGCGCAGCAGCTCGG
The DNA here is from genome assembly GCA_003696075.1 of Acidobacteriota bacterium. Lineage (NCBI taxonomy): Bacteria > Pseudomonadati > Acidobacteriota > Acidobacteriota bacterium. Next base: position 2,010 of record RFHH01000229.1, on the reverse strand, counting down.
GCACGTGCATGAAGCGCGCCTCGAAGATCTGTTCGCTGATTCGCGAGAGCCCCCCCGCCTGCGTCATCAGGACCATGTACTGGGCCTGCAGGTCGGTCGGGAATCCGGGATAGGGCTCGGTGACCATGTCGTGCGCCCGCAGAGCTCCGGCCCGCTGCGCTCGGATCCAGTCGCGCCCGCATTCGAGTCCCAGCCCGACCCGCTCGAGACGTTCGAGCACCACGCCGAGGTGCCCCGGATCGACCGCCTCGAGGGTGACCCGGCCGCCGGTGATCGCCGCCGCGACCAGGTAGGTGCCCGCCTCGATCCGGTCGGGAATGATCCGGTGCTCGGCTCCGTGGAGCTCCTCCACCCCCTCGATCGTGATCGTCCGGGTGCCGTGCCCCTCGATGCGCGCGCCCATCGCGATCAGAAGGCTCGCCAGGTCCTCGACCTCCGGCTCCCGCGCCGCGTTGCGCAAGACGGTCGTGCCGCGCGCGAGGCAAGCCGCCATCATCAGGTTTTCCGTGCCGGTGACCGTCACGTCCTCGAAGGTGATCTCGGCACCTTGCAGCCGGTCGGCCCGAGCCTCGATGTAGCCGTGCTCGAGCCTGATCTCCGCTCCCATCCGCTCGAGCCCGGCGAGGTGGCGGTCGATCGGGCGGGCCCCGATGGCGCAGCCCCCCGGCAGGGAGACCCGGGCCCGCCCGTGCCGCGCCAGGAGAGGCCCGAGGACGAGCACCGAGGCGCGCATCCGGCGGACGAGATCCCACGGCGCCTCGGCCGAGACGAGTTCCGGGGCGGACAGAGCCCAGCGGTGGCGCCCCAGACGCTCCGCCCGGACGCCGAGGGTCCCGAGCAGCTCGATCATCGTCGACACGTCCCGCACGTCCGGCACGTTGTCCAGCCGCACCTCTCCGGAGGTCAGCAGCGTGGCGCTCAGCGCGGGAAGGGCGGCGTTCTTGGCGCCGGAGATACGCACGGCACCGTCGAGAGCGTGACCGCCGTCGATGACGAGCCGGTCCATCGCCTACGATCCTCCCCGCCCCCCGCGGTCCAAGTCCAGGCTCGCGAGCCACTCCGCGAGCCTCGGCCCGAGGTCCTCACGCTCCAGCGCCAGCTGGACGGTCGCCTGGACGAGTCCGAGCCTCGTGCCGGCATCGAAACGGCGGCCCTCGATCTCGACCGCCATGAGGGCGTTCTCGCGGGCCAGCTCTCTCAGGGCGTCGGTGAGCTGGATCTCCCCCCGCGCCCCCGGGGGCGTCCGGGCCAGGACGGGGAAGATGCGAGGGGTCAGGATGTACCGCCCGACGATGGCCAGATCGGACGGTTCGTGGCCGGGGCGAGGCTTTTCGACGAGGTCGGCCACCTCGTGGACGCGGCCGTCGGAGCGGCGCGGCGCGATCACGCCGTAGGCCCCGACCCGGTCGCGCGGCACGCGCTGCACGGCGAGCACGGGATGGCCGGTGGTCCGGAAGACGTGGAGGAGCTGCTGGATCGGCGGGACGTCGGCGAGGACGAGGTCGTCGGCCAGGAACACGGCAAAAGGCTCTTCTCCCACGAGGCTTCGCGTGCACAGCACGGCGTGCCCGAGGCCGAGGATCTGCTTTTGCCGCACGTAGGCGAAGCGGCACAGGTCCGCGATGCGGCGCACCGTCGCCAGCTCGCGCTCCTGTCCCCGGGCCTCCAGCACCGCCTCCAGCTCGAAGGAGCGGTCGAAGTAGTCCTCGATGGCGCGCTTGCCGCGCCCGGTGACGATGATCACGTCCTCGATGTCCGAGGCGATCGCTTCCTCGACGGCGAACTGGATGAGCGGCTTGTCGACGACCGGGAGCATCTCCTTCGGCATCGACTTCGTCGCCGGCAGGAATCGCGTGCCGAGGCCGGCCGCGGGGAAGACCGCCTTGCGCACCCGCATCGCTCGTCTCCCGGCGCGGCGGCCGCCGCGCCGCACGGATTATGCCGGAACCTCCGGGCGGCTGCCCCGCGTGCGCCTCGATCGGGCCGGAGTAGACTGGCGCCTCGCACCGG
>RFHH01000228.1 GCA_003696075.1 Acidobacteriota bacterium | reverse complement strand
CTCCTCCGCCGCGGGCCCGGAGACCTCACCCTCCGGCTCCGCCGGAACGGGCCCCTCCTCGGAGCCGCCGATCTCCCACGGAGCACCGGTGCCCTCCGGCCCCGCCTCCTCCGCCGACTCCTCCGCCGCGGGCCCGGAGACCTCACCCTCCGGCTCCGCCGGAACCGGCCCCTCCTCGGAGCCGCCGATCTCCCACCGAGCACCGGCCGATCCGGCCGTCACCGAGCCGGATCCGCCGGCCGCTTCTTCCGCTGGCGTCCCGGGGGCGGCCCCGGCGAAGCCCGCCGCGCCCGCATCCGGGGCGGCGCCCGCGGATCCCTCGCTGGCCGGCTCCCAACCGGTCGCCGCTTGCGAGGTCTCACCGGCCGCGTCTTCTTCGTGCCGCGCCTCGGCTCCCGGCTCGGCCAGCTCCGGGGAGGTCTCTTCGATGTCGAGCTCGAACGACTGCGAGGCTGCCGCGGCCGGCCAAGCCTCGGCCGGGTGGCCGTCCGTCCCGCCGGGCTCGGGTGTTGCCGGCGGAACGCCGGCGGTCTCGCCCATCGCCCCGGCGGCGCCGCCCCCGGCCTCGGCGAGCGGCTCCCCGCCGGGCTCGCCCTCGGCCGGTTCCTCGAGCGACGGCGGTGCGGAGATCCTCCCCTCCAGCGGCCCGAAGAGCTCCGGAGCGATCTCCGCCGCCCGGGCGGGCCGTGCCGTGGTCTCTCGCTCGGGCTCCCGCCGCAGGAGCTCGTCCGGGCCCGGGGCGGGAGGCGGGGGCACGACGCGCGCCGGAGGCTGGCGCCGGGCCCGCGCGAGGATCTCCTCCTGGGACACGCGTTCGATGACGCCGACGAGCGCCAGCCCGGCGAGCAGCTTGCAGATCTCGAAATCGGACTCCGGCCGCGCGTCGAGCAGCTCGCCCACCGTCCGCTCCTCGCTCAGGAGCGAGACGATCTCCCACACGGCGGGGCGGAGCTGCAGCCGATCGAGCCGCTTGAGGTATCCGGGGGCCAGGCGATAGAGCGCATCGAGGCCGCCGACCCGCTCCCAGACGGGCTCGAACCGCCACCAGCCTTCCATCGCCGCGAGGATCAGCTCCTCGGGGTTCATGTCGAGGACCACCGGCTCGCGCGACGGAAGCTCCTCCTCCACGCGATATTCCCCCGAAGACCACAGCACGACGAACTTCGCCACCTCGAGGATCTGCTCGCGGACGAAGCGGTCGATCTCCTTGGCGTCGATCGCGCCCCGTTCGGCGAGCAGCTCCCCGACGCGTTTTCCGGAGATCAGCCGCCGGACGGCGTCCTCGTGATCCCGGTCCGCGATCACCCCCCGGCGGACCAGGTGGGCCATGAGGCTGAGTTCGGGGTTGTTCGAGGTGGCGAATTCGACCTTCCCGTCCCTCAGGAAGAGCGCTCCCTCGCGCTCGCCGTCGTAGAAGCGCACGACGCCGGTGAACCGGCGCTCGCCGAGGTCGAGCAGGAGCCGGGCGGTGTCGTCGAAGCGATCGATCGTTCCGCCCGTCTCACCGGTGGCGGGCGCGAGCTTGGCGTCGACCCGCTCGACGAAGCCGAGCACCGCGAGCGCCCAGAGGGAGCGGTAGACGTCGAAGGACGGTGCGTAGATCTCGCGGCAAAGCGTCTCCACGCGCTCGGGGCGGGAGAGCTGGTCGAGGATCGCCTTTTCGGTCAGGGTGAGCCGGACCCCCTCGCGGCGCCCCCCCGGAGCGATCCGGTAGACCGCGCGCGGCCCGCCGACCGCACGCCGCACGCGCGACCAGTCCCGCACCCGTCGCACGCCGGCGAGGATCAGTTCCTCCGCGGGCATCTCCAGCAGGACCGGCTCGTCCTCCGCCAGCCCCACCCGGCTCACCTTCCACGTCCCTTCGTTCCAGGTGAAGACCGACAGGGCGATCTCGTGAACCTGGTCGAGGATCGCCCGCACCAGGCGGTCGCGGTCCAGGACCTCGTTCTCGACGAGGATCTGGCCCAGCCTCCGCCCCCGGGCGATCTTCCCGCTCGCCTCCAGGAGCGGTTTGAGCTCGACCTCGCCGCGGCGCAGGAGGAACGTCCCGAGCCGGTCCTCCGGGTCGCCGGACGCCGCGAACACCACCCGTCCGTCCCGGAGGTAGATGACCTTCTGGATTCCGCCCCGCGAGAAGATCAGCGAGCCGGTGTGGCCGGCACACGCGGCGGCCCACACGACCTCGGCCACCGAGGTGCCCTCGAGGCGGCCCTCGGCGGGCAGCCGCAGCCCGCGACCGCTCTCGGCCGCGGTCATCGTCGTCCCGTCCATGACCCGTGGCACGGAGGCCAATTTATGGCCCCCTCCGCCGGGAAGACCACCTGGAGCGCCCGCCTCACGTCTGCTCCTCCAGGACCGCTCTCAGCTCGTCCGCGCCGACCGCTGCGGTACCCAGCCGGCCCACGGCGATCGCCGCCGCGGCGTTCGCCAGGCGCGCTCCCGCCTCGAGGTCCAAACCCGCCGCCAGCGCCGCGCCGAGCACGGCGGCGACGGTGTCGCCCGCGCCGGTGACATCGAAGACCTCCCGGGCCCTCGCCGGAATCGCCACCGGCGGGGCACCGCGCCGGACGAGGAGCATCCCTTTCTCCCCCAGCGTGACCAGGACCGCCTCCACATCGAGCCGCTCCAGCAGCCGCCGGCCCGCGCGCTCCGCGGCGTCCGGCTCGCCGGGGTCGAGCGCCGCCGCGCGGGTCGCCTCGGCCAGGTTGGGCGTGATCACCAGCGCCCCCCCGTAGTGCTGGACGTTGCGCAGCTTCGGGTCGACGACGGCCGGGATGCCGCTCGCGCGCGCGGCCCGGAGCAGCTCGGGGAGGTTCCGCCCGTCGAGCAGCCCCTTGCCGTAATCGGACACGATCAGAGCCGACGCCCCGTCGAGCGCGGCCAGCGCCGCGTCCCGTAGCGCCTCCGCCGCGGCGTCCGGGACCGGGTCGACCTGTTCCTCGTCGAGCCGGACCACCTGCTGGTGGCGGGCGATCACCCTGGTCTTCACCGGGGTCGGCCGCCCGTCCGGCAGATCCGGTCCCGCGATCCCGACTCCCCGCCCGGCCAGCTCGCGGGCGAGCGTCCGGCCCGCCTCGTCGCGACCGAGCGCGGTGACGAGCGTCGCTCCGAGACCGAGCGCGGCGAGGTTCGCGGCGACGTTGGCGGCGCCCCCCGGACGGATCTCCCTCTCACCCACCCGAACGACGGGGACCGGCGCCTCGGGGCTGATCCGCTCGACTTGCCCGTACCAGTAGCGGTCGACGATCGCCTCCCCCACCACGACGACCCGCCGGCCCGACCAGTCGGGGAGTCCCCCGCCGGACCGGCCGGGCGTCACGGCGAGGTCCCCGTCTCCGCACCCCCTTCTTCCGGAACGGCCGCCTCCGGCACCATCTGAGGGATCCCGTCTTCGATCGGATAGCGGACCCGGCAGGCCGGGCAGCGGAGCGCGGAGCCGTCGGTCGTCGGCGTGACCTTGGTCTTGCAGGTCGGGCAAACGAGCAGTTCGAGCAGCCAGGACTCGAGCGGTGCCATCGGACGGCCTCCCTGGTCGCCGGGACTCGGTCCGCGCGGATGCGCGCGACCGTGTCCGCGCGTAATGGTACACCCCGGTGCCGGTTCGACACGCCGCGCGGCCCGGTCTAGCCTGATTCCGCCGGACTCCGGGCGGCGGAGCCGGATCCCGGCGGGACTCCCAACGTGAAGATCCTCGTGTCACGCCTCGGAGCGCTCGGCGACGTGGTCCGCACGCTGCCGGCGGTCCGGCTGCTGCGCCGCACCTGGCCGTCGGCGCGGATCGGCTGGGTGGTCGAGCCCCCCGCCGCCCCCCTCGTGGCGGGACATCCGGACGTCGACGAGACGATCGTCTTTCCCCGGGCCGAGATCGCCGCCGCCGCCCGCCGGGGGCCGGTCGCCTTCTGCCGGGCCGTCCGCCGGGTGGTTTCCGAGTTGCGCGGGTTCCGTCCGGACCTCGCCCTCGACTTCCAGTCGTCCGTGAAGAGCGGCCTGTGCTGCCTTCTGTCCGGGGCCCCGTCACGGGTCGGCTTCGGGCGGGGCGCGGACCGCGAGGCCAGCCGCCTGTTCGCGACGCTCCGGGTTCCTCTCGAGCAGCCCCGCATCAACCGCGTCTACCGGGCCGTCGCGCTCGCCCGGGCGGCCGGTGCCCTCGGCGGGCCGCTGGAGATCGACCTCGGACTGACCGAGGAGGAGCTGGCGGAAGGCCGCCGCAGGCTCGACCGGCTGGCGAACGGCCGGCGCGCCGTGCTGATCGCACCGTTCAGCAGCCGGAGGCAGGCCTGGAAGCGCTACCCCCTGCGCCGCTGGTGCGAGATCGCACGGGGGCTCCGGGACTCCGGCGCGACGCCGGTGGTGGTCGCAGGCCCCGGAGAGGAGGACGAGGCGAGGAGCCTCGTCGCCCGGGCGGGGCCGGGTGTCGCCCTTCCCCTGGGTCTTCCCCTGCGCGCCCTCGCCGCCCTCATCGCCGCCGGCGATCTGATGATCGCGGGGGACACCGGTCCGATGCATCTGGCGTGGGCGGCGGGGGTGCCGGTGATCGCGCTGTTCGGCCCCACCGACCCGGTCCTGAACGCTCCGCTCGGCGAAGGGCATGTCGTCCTCGCCCCGGAGCGGCCGACGGAGCGCGACGCGGTCGACCGGTTCCCGTCCATCGACGCCAACCGCGTCCTGGAGCACGCCCGCCGAGTCCTCGAGCGCGGCCGGCCGCCCCGGCCGGCCGGCCCGGTGGTCCTCCCCGCGCCCGACCCCCACGCCCAGCGTCCGGCCGCCGCCGGCGCGGCCGGCGTACCGGAGATCCAGATCTGATGCGCACGAAGACGACGTTTCTCGTCACCTTGCTCCTCACCCCCTTCTTCGCACCGGCGCCCGCCGCCGGCGCCGCGAGCGCCCCCGCGGCGGAGTCGATCCGCGAGCTGCGCGACCTCCTCGCCCGAGGGGACTGCGACACGGTCCTCGACCGCGTGTCCGAGATGAGGCGCTCCGCCCCTCGCCACCCCGACCTCCTGGCCCTGGAGGCGAACTGCCGCATGCGCGAGGACAGGGTGATCGAACGGCGCTTCGACGAGGACATGTACGAGCGGCTGATCCTGGGCACCGGCCGGGACAGCCTTCCCGCGCGCGCCAAGCAACTCCTCGAGCGCGTCGACGTTCGCTTCTCCCGGAAATCGGTGCGGCGGGCCAGCGAGCTGTTCCTCCAGGCGGTGGAGGCCGCTCCCTATCGCGCGGACATCGTCGTCGGAGCGACGGCGGCCCTGGTCGACATGGGGGAGGACGAGGCGGCCCGCGACGTGCTCGCCGAGCACTCCCGCGTGATCGACGCCGGTGCGGCGCGGGAACTCGATGAAGCGGCCGGCGATTTCCTGCGGACGCGGCGTCTCGAGCGAGCCGCCGCCTTCGCCGAAATCCTGCGGTCCGCGTTGCCGCGCTCGCCCCTCGGGCCGGCGCTCGCGGCTCGCGTCCACCTCGCCCGCTTTCGGGCCGTCCCCGCGATCGAGGAGCTGGAACGAGCGGTGGAGCTCGACCCGTCCAACCTGGCGCTGCGGGAGGAGCTGGTCCGGCTCCTGATCGCGGCGCGCCGGTTCGACAGGGCCTTCGAAGCCGCCTCGTCCCATGCCGTGGAGGATCTCAGCCTCGCCGTCTCGGTGGCGCTCACGCGCAGCCACGGGAGGATCGTCCCCGCGGGGCCGATCT
>RFHH01000227.1 GCA_003696075.1 Acidobacteriota bacterium | reverse complement strand
TCGCGGGTGGGACGTGGCCGTGAGGCCCGTTTCGGAACTCCTGGCCCCGGCCCGAAGCGTCAGTCGAGGGCTTCGACCGAGAACGGAGGCAGGTCGAGCCCTCCGCAGCCGAGCAGCCGCTCGGCGCCGGCCGCATCGGCCGGTACGGCGTACAGGCAGAGCTTCGGGTCGAAGAAATTCCGGTCCGGCACCGCCAGCACCCCGCCCGAGTCGACCTCGATCTCCGGGACGAACTCCTGCGTCTCCCGGAGCACCCGGAGGATGGTCCCGCTCGCAGGATCGAAGGCGAGCACGCTGTTGATGAAATTCTCGTCCGACACGACGGCGTAAGCGAGGTCGTCGCGCGCGACCGCGAGCGCGCCGATGTTGCCGCCCGCGTCGTCGTCGTCGAGTGCGAAGCGCTCGAGCACGCGGTTCGTCACGTCGACGACCGCCACCCCTCCCGACAGCTCCTGCGGCAGAAGCCCGGGAAAGATTCCGGCGAGAGCGACGAACAGCCGCGTGCGGCCGTCGGCACCGGTGAGGACCTCGATCGTGCCGGGATTCTTGCCGCCGAGCGGAATCACCCCCTCCACCGCGAGTGTCTCAGGGTCGATCACGGCGAGCTTTCCCTCCGCGTAGTCGGTGAAGCTCCGGTCGATGTCCTGCAGGCCGACGAACAGCTTCCCCTCCGCAAGGGCGATCCGGTCCGGGCGCGGGGTGCCGTCCGGATTCCCCGCGAGGTCCCCCAGAGGGATCGACGCGACGAAGCCCCCGCCCTGCCCCTGCAACACCGCGACGTCGTCGAACGGCGGTTCGTAGCGGGTGACGAACAGCCGCTCGCCGGCCGCGGTCGCGACGCGCGCCACGTCGTGCGGGTTGGCCCCCTGGCCGACACCCGCTTGCCAGGCGGCGGCAAAGCCGGCATCGGGGTCGAGACGCTCGAGGTTGTCGTAGGAGAGCCTGTTGACGACGAACACCGCCGGTCCGGTGCGCCGGAGCACCGCGTCGGGGCTCGCCGGGGCCACCTCCCCGGTCACGCGGATCTCCGCGCCGCGGACCAGCTCGACGAGCGACACGCGGCCCGCCGCGAAGAAGTCGCTGCCGGCGACGAGGAAGCGGTGCCGGCGCCAGGCGTCGAACGACCCGAGGATCCCCGTCTGCGACTCCCAGCTCTCGCCGGCGACGCGGAATCCGCCGTCGAGCACGGTGCCGCGCAGGGCGTACTCGAAGCTGGTCCCCTCGACCATCACCGGGCCGACGCGCCCCGTCGCCCACAGATCGCCCTCGATCGTCACGCGGGCCCGGCCGCCGGAGGCGTCGGTCACCGTCGCGGGGCGGCCGCCCAGTCGGGCGGCGGCGTAGGTGACGCGGGCGGTCCGCTCCGGCCCGGCGCCCGGCGGCAGATCGAGCACGAGGTCGAGCTCCAAGCCGGGCTCACGTCCCGGTACGGCGAAGGCCGGAAAGCGCGCGGTCACGTCGAACGTCTGCCCGAGTGGCGAGGCCGGCCGCCCCGTCGTCGCCCCCGGCGGCGGACGGAAATCGGATCCGCACCTGGCGGACGCCGCCAGGGCCAGCGCTGCGAGGAGGAGCGGGCGCTTCACGGCCTTTCCTCCCCCGTCCCCCAGGCCAGCCGCACGAACAGCGTGCGTCCCGGCAGCGGGAAGCGCGCGACGTCGCGCGTTTCGCGGTCGAAGAGGTTCCGCACCTCGACACCGAGTTCGACGCCGCTTCCGGGCGGCCCGAACCGGTGGCCGTAGCGGACGTCGTGCAGGACCCGCGCGGGAAGTCTGAGGGCGGGCGTGTCCAGCCGGTCGGTCGGGTTCTCGCCCACGTAGGTGACCTCCCATCCGACCCGATCCCGGGCGAAGTTCCACGAGAGCGCGGCAAAACCCTCGCGGTCCGGGCGGCCGGGCAGCGGGAACCCGTCCGCGAAGCCGCCGGAGGCATCGGTCGCGCGCTGCAGCGTCCCGGAGAGTTCCGCGGCGAACGCGCCTCGCTGCAGCGAGACACTCGCCTCGAGGCCGCGGATCCGCGCGCGATCGAAGTTCGTCGCCACCACGGCACCGGGGCTGGTCGGCCACAGGAGGATGAGGTCGCGGGCGTCGGTCGCGAAGGCGACGAGCTCGCCGCCGGCCCGCCAGCGCGTGCCGGCCCAGATCTTCGCGGCGCGGGCGATCCCCAGTTCGAGCTTCGTGCCCCGCTCGGGACGGAGTCCGGGGTTGCCGACCACCGTGCCGCGATCGCCGAACAGCTCGAGCAGGTCGGGCGGGCGGTCGAAGCGCCCCGCCGAGGCGCGCAGCGACCAGTTCCTTCCGAGAGCGAGCGAGAGCCCGAGCTTTCCCGTGACGCGAGTCTCTCCTGCCGAAGGGGCGGGCGGCGGCAGCAGGCCCTCGCCTCCCGCGACGAACCGGTCCGTGCGGCGCTCGATCCGCAACGCCGGAGCGACGGCGAGCCGCCCGAACCCGACGACATCCTCCGCGGCGATCGACATCCGCGTGCGCCGCAGCCCCCCGCGGTCGGAGACCGCCAGCGCCGCATCGCGGACCCGCGCGCGCTCGCGGCGCGCATCCGCCCGCAGAAGCCACCGGTGCCGGCCGCGCCGGCCGCGCCAGAGCAGCGCCGCTCCGGTCGAGGTCAGCCGGGTGGTCTGGTCCTGGATGCCGATACCGACCTCGCCGAACGGGTCGCGCAGCCGATCGCGTCGCACCGTCCGGTCGGCGGCGATCGAAACCGACCCGGAGCGCAGCCGCCGCTCCCAGGAGAGCCGCGCCTCCTGCTGCCGCTCGCCGAGGCGCGTGAACCGTGCGGGGAGCCCGTCCGTTCCCGGAATTCCGCCCTCGCGGTCGAGGCCCCGCCAACCGAATTCGAAGCGCCCGCCGCCTCGCGAGTGCCGGAACGCACGGATCACCCAGCTCGTCCCGGCCACGTCGTTGTTCGATCGACGTTGCCGACGCTCGTCGCCGGCGACGAGCGGGGCGCCGAGGTCGAGATAGTCGAAATCGCCGCGGCTGCGAAACCGTTCGGCGCCGACCCGCAGGCGCCACCGCGCACCCGCGCGTCCCGACCAGGAGGCCGCGATGCGTTCCGTGCCGAGCGAACCGTAGAGGATCTCCGCCCCGGCGGCGGGGGCGCCGGGCTCCCTGGTCCGGATGTCGACGACGCCCCCGAGGCCGTCGAGCCCGGCGGCCACCGGCGGGATGCCACGGTACACGGTGACCGACCTCACCTGCGTCAGCGGGATCGGCGAGAGATCGACCGGCCCGCCGAGGGCGCGGTTCTGCGGGACCCCGTCGACGAGGACGGTCACCTGCTCGGCGGTCGAACCCCGCAGAGACACGGTGGCGAAGCGGCCGAGACCGCCGTAGTCGCGGACGCGCGCTCCCGGGACGCGCCGCAACAGATCCGCGAGATCGGCCGCCCGGCCCGCGATCGCCTCCTCACCGAGAACGGTGGCGAAGGCCGCGACATCGTCCTCGCCGGCGGCTTCGGCTTCGACCTCGACCCGCTCTTCGACAACGCCCGGTCGGTCCTCACCCTCGTCCCCCGGCCCGGCGGCGTCCGCCGGCAGCCCGCGCGCGGCGAGCAGCGCGAGCAGAGCGAGCGGCAGCTTCGTCCTCACGGACATCCGGAAGCCGCGCTGCGCGGTTCGAGCGCCGAGCCGCGCCCGTAGTCGCCGGCGCCCTCCCGGACGAGGTAGTCGAACGCCGACCCGGGCGCCGGCCGGTCGGTGTCGCAGGCATACCTCACCGCCGCCGTGTCGTCGGCGAGGCAGACACCGGGACCGAGGTCGATCCCCTCCGGACCCGCGACGAGCGCTGCGAGATCGCCCCGGAACAGATCCGCCGTGCGGCCACCGCCGAGAAAGGTCCAGCGCGCCTCCGTGCAATCCGTTCCCCTCAGCCACAGCCGTGGCCGCGCGAGCCACCAGGGCCGATCGGAGGCGGAGAGCGGATCGCGGCAGCCGGCGACCTCGCGGCCGTCGTCCGTGCCGTCGCCGTCGCTGTCCGGACTGGCGGGATCGGTGCCGAAAAGGCGCGTCTCGGCGAGGTCGGGCAGGAGATCGCCGTCGGTGTCGGCCGTCGCCGGCGCGACGGGCCGGCCGTGGAGCACGACCAGCGCGTCGAGGTCGAACCCCTCGGCCGCTCCGGGGAAACCGTTCTGCGCACCGGCGTCGGTGATGCGGACGAAGCGCGCCTCGGCGAGTCCGACGGTGGCGAGGTCGAACGCATCCCCGCCGGCGCCGGAGACGCCACCGGTTCCGTTCGGGTCCCAGACCTCCGGGTCGTCCGGGACGGTCCAGTTCCCCGTGAAGGTCGGCGTGATCCCGGCCAGGCCGCGCAGCCGGAGGTGCAGCGCGCGGTCGATGTTGCGCCCGTGCGCGTCGGCGAGGGCCTGCGGATCGTACGGAAACATGATCCAGCTCGTCCCGTCGGCGGAGACCTCGACGGTGCCCGGCTCGTCGAAGATCACGTAGTCGTCCGCGGGCGAGGTCGGGACGCTGCCGACGAAGAAGGCGTTCTCGAAGACGATGAAGTCCGGCCCCGGGCGATCCTCGATCACGATGTCGGTCAGGGCGTAGGTCATCGTCCCGCGATCGCCCAGCGAGGCCACCGAGGTCGATCCGGCCGTCGGCGCGGAGTCTCCCGGCGGTCCCGACACGATCCCGGGCAGGTTCTGCGCGCCGAAGCGCTGGGCCGGGTTCGGCTCGGCGGCGCGCCAGACGACGACCGCGTCCGGCAGGCAGTCCACCGGCAGGGAGCGCTCGCCGCCGGCGATGGCGGGTGCGCCGGCGGCCGCGGCGGCGAGCGCCGCGGCCACCCCCACGCGCACGTCAATCACCCGCGACCTCTCCGAGGCTCCGCGGTGCCACCAGCCCTGGCCGAACGGCGAGCAGGTGGTAGCGGACGGTGACGTCGATCGCGGGCGCCTCCGCCCCGGAGGACCAGAAGGTCAGCCCCAAGGTGTCGAAGGCGTAGCGGCGCAGCGTCAGGGCGTCGAGCGGCAGCACCGCCACCGCCCCCGAGACCGGAACGAGGGAGCCGTCCTCCAGGATCCGCGACACGCTCACCACGGCGGCGTCCTGGCCGGGCCGGTGCTCGATCAGCGCCAGCAGCGGCTCTCCCTGAGGCAGCTCGACGGGCGGGCCGAAATAGAACGCCGCGTTCGCGTACGCCCCCGCGAACGGGAACGCCGGATCGTCCTCGTTGGCGGCGCCGAACAGCGCGGGCGACAGGTACGGCCCGCCGAAGAGCGGCGAGACGTTCGGAAAGTAGTCGAACTCGAGAAGCTCGAAGGTGTCGGCGTCCGGCCCGTACCAGACGCGCTGCGCGCCGGTCGCCTCGGAACTGTACAGGCCGAACGAGATCTCGAAGAATCCGTTCGGATCGGCCCAGAAGCCCTCCGGCTCGATGACGAACGCAGCCGCCGCCGTGAAGGGGGTTTCCTCGTCGAGAGGCTCCGCCAGCGGCCAGCCGACCCGCGCGAACGGCCAGTCGTCGCGGTAGCGCGCCGATAGCGAACCCGGCGCGTCGCCGGGGAAGGCCGGCGCGTCGTCCCTCCACGCGACGCGCCCGGCGAAGGCTCCCTCGAGACGGATCCGGGAGTCGGACAGCGGGTCGGCGGCGAACGTCACGAGGGTGGCGTTGCCCGCCGGCGCGCCGGGCGCGGCGGCGCGGGCGGCGAAGGGAATGGCCAGGACGGCGGCGAGAACGAACGAAATGCGGCGCACGGTCGATACCTCCTCGCGGGCTCCGCCGGAGGTCCTGGCCGCGCGCCGCCCAGGGGACGCCCGCGCCTCGCGCGGGACCGCGGCGCCCGGACAGGCCGGCCGGCGTCCCCCGCGGGTGCGATCTCCTGGAAACGAACGCCCCGAGGCCTGCCGGCGCCTTCGCGCCGGGTATCCCCGGGGCCGGTTTCCGGGACGCACGCCTCTCCCGCGCCCGACGGCGCCGGAGGGGCGGTGCGTCACCTGCTGGGAAGCGGCGGAACCTGCCCCTGGTCGGTTCCACCCTGTCCGCCGGGGCCGGTCTCCTGGCTCGCGGGTCGTCCGGCCGGCCGCGCCTTCCCGGAACGCTTCCGTTCCAGTGGCCGCCCCCGCCCGGGGGGCCTGCAGCCGCCGTCGCCGCTCACAGTCGCCGGGCGGCAGGGGAATTCCACCCCTTTCCCGAAACTCCGGCGGCGGATGGTGTGGTCAAGCGCGCTACCGATACCACGGAGGTGCCCCGCGCGGCAACCGCGCCGCCCCCACGCGTGCGGTAGACTGCCCTCTCGGGGCGGCGGTGCCCGCGGGCTCCGCCGCGGCCGCGGAAAGGAGCTGTCATGACCGCCGTCGCTGCGCGCCGAGCCGCCGCGGGAATCGCGCTCGTCTTTTTCCTGACCCCCGCCGCCGCGCCGGCCGGAGACTTCGAAGGTGTCCTCGCCATTCGCGAGACCACCGTCACGCGGGAAGCGATCCTCCGCGGCTACGCCGCGGCCCACCAGGGTGCGGCCGGGTCGGCCGAGGAGGTCGCCGGCTGGGCGCTCGGTCTGTCGCCGGAAGACGTCTCCGCCCTCCAAGGCGCCGGCACCGAAACGGCCGAGCAGACGATCTACATCAAGGGGAGCCGGCTGCGGGCCGACACGGCCGACGCCGAAGCGCCGTTCGGCTGGGTGCTCGCGGACGAAGCGCAGGGGCGGCTCTGGATGGTGAGCGACACCGAGCGGCTGTACGTCGAGATCTCCGCCGCGGAGACCCAGCGGATGATCGATGCGGCGATGGATCAGGCGCGGGCCGCCATGGCCCAGGCCGGCATGCCTACCGAGGAGATCGAGCGCGCCATCGCCCAGATGAAGTCCGGCCTCTCCCCGGGAGAGGCGCCCGCCGCCCGACCCGTCCCCGCTCCCCTCGGGAAGAGGGCCCGCATCGGCGCGTGGGAGGCGGAAGCCTACGAAGTGCGCGCACCGGGGCGCCGCATCGTGGGGTGGGTCGCTCCGGACACGTACGGCTTGCGCGGCAGCATCGAGCGGCTGGAGCGGGGGATGAAGGAAGCGCTCGGCGGCGCGGGAAATTCCGAACCGGACGCCGAAGAAGCCCTGTGGGAGAAGGGCCTCCCCGTACGCGTTCTCACGCTCCGACTGTCGGACGGCCGCGTGACCGGCCTGTCGATCTCCGAACTCCTGAAGGTGGAGCCGGGAAGCGTGCCGGACGCGAAGTTCGTCCTGCCCGCCGGCTACAAGAAGACGACGCTCGCCGACCTCGTCGGCCGCGCCGGAGGCGAAAACCGCTGAGCGGCGCGCCTCACGCCGAAGCCGCCGATCCCCCCGCCGGCACCGGCCGCCGGACCCACTGGGTCCAGCGTTCGTCCCAGACGTCGCGCGCGCGGTGGCGGCACGGTTCGTCACGAAGCCGGACGAACTCGGGTCCGAGGACCTCTTCCAAATCGGCCGGTGTGAAGCCATAGGGAGGCCCGCCGGCGGAGGCGGGCTTGCCGCAAGGGAAGACGACCGCGACGAGGAGTCCCCCCGGCGCCAGCGCGCGCCGCGCCATCGCTCCGTACCGGGGGCGCTCCGAAGGGTCGAGGGCGCAAAAGAACGTGTGCTCGAACAGCAGATGAAACGGCGCGGGCGGCTCCCAAGCGAGCGCGTCACCCGCCACGAACCGGCCTCCGTGGCGTTCGAGACGCGGCCCCACCTCTCGGGCGAGGCCGTCCACCACGTCGATGGCGACCACCTTCCAACCTGCCTGCGCAAGCGCCCCCGCATCGTGACCGCGCCCGCAACCGGGCACCAGCGCCCGGCCGCCCGGCGGCGGGGACAGCTGACCGGCGGCGAGGCGCCGGACGAGCTCCGGGTGAGGCTTCCCGAGATCCCACGGGGTGTCACCGGCGGCGTAGCGCTCCGCCCACCGCTCCGGTCCGGGCGGCATCAGCGCACGCCTCCTGTCGAAGGGGACAAGCCGAAGAAGCGAAGTGTCCAGGCGACCACCTCTCCTTCCACATCGAGCAGCGCATGGCCGTCGGGAAGCTCGACCAGCGACACGTGGGGCCGGCTGGCCGCATAGCGTCGCGACGTCTCCACGGGAACCACGTCGTCACGCGTGCCGTGCAGGATGAGGGTCGGGCAGGGAACCTCCGGTTCGGGCGGGTAGCGCCGCGCGTCCTCGACGAACGCCCAGTGAAGCGGCCTGACCCGTCCCTCTCCGTCCGGCCAGTCGATCGTGCCGCGCCGCTTCCAGGCCGCCATGGCCTCCTCCCCGAGGAGCTTCGGCCACCGCTCGGTGATGCCGAAGCCGGGGCAGAGCAGCACCAGCGAGTCGACGCGGCCGGGATTCGCCGCCGCCCACAGCGCCGCGAGGTAGCCCCCCATGCTCGAGCCGATCAGCCGCCACCGCCCGCCGCCCGCGGCCACCGCCCGGTCCACGGCGTCGATCGCGGCGAGCGACCCGGTGACGGTCAAGCGCTCGAACGACGGGACGTTGAGGTCGGGGCGGTGCAGGTGGACGCCGTGCTCGTCGAGCGCGCGGGCGAGCAGGCCGCCCTTGTAGGAGTGCGGGCCGGAGGCGAAGCCGTGGAGGTAGGCGTAGTGGAGCGGCTCTCCGCCCGCCGACGGCCGCACGTCAACCACCGCGGTTCAACGCTTCGACCGGGTCGAGCCGGGCCGCCTGGGCGGCCGGGTAGATCCCGAAGACGAGGCCGACGAGCGCGCAAATGCCCACGGCGAGGAGCGGTCCCGACAGGGACCATGCGAACGGCCATCCCGAAAAGAGCGAAATCCCCCACGCCAGTCCGAAGCCGAGCGCGATCCCCATCGCGCCGCCCGCCAGCGAGATCGCGAAGGCCTCGATGAGGAACTGGCGCCGAATGTCGCGCTGCTTCGCTCCGAGGGCGCGGCGGACACCGATCTCGCGCGTCCGCTCCATAACGTTGGCCAGCATGATGTTCATGATACCGATCCCGCCGACGAGCAGCGAGATCGAAGCGATCGCGGCCATGACCACGTCGAACACCCGCTGCGTCCGCCGGTGCTGCGCGAGCAGCTTCTCCGGCACGATGACCCGGAAATCCTCCACGCCCCCGTGGCGGGCTCCGAGCAATCCCCCGAGCGTCGCCGCCGCCGAGGCGATCGCCTCCCGGGAACCGATCTCGAAATGGATCGCGTCCAGCTCCTCCTCCATCGGCTTGAAGCGGAACCTCGCGCGGGCCGTCGCCAGCGGCAGGTAGATGCGGTTCTCCGGCCCCGACAGCCGAACGCCTTCGAATTCGCGCCGCTTCAGATCGCGCGGCTCCAGCAGCCCGACCACGGTCAGCCACGTGTGGTTGACCTTCACGGCCCGGCCCAGCGGATCGCGCCCGCCGAACAGGGCGTCGGCCGCGCGCTCTCCCAGCACACACACCGGGGCCTGCGTGAGCTCGTCGCGCGCCGTCAGCGGCCGCCCGCGGTGAATCCTCAGGTGCGCCAGGCGGAAGTAGTCGGGCGACACCCCGAGCACCTCGGCGTCGCCCTGCCCTCCCTCGGCGAAGAGCGTGTAGACGTTCACTCGTTTCACCGCGGCCGAACGGGTGACCTGCGGGAGGGTCTCCAGGGCGATCTCCCAGTCACGCCGGTTGAGTCCGAGAGATTGCTCGCGGATCTCCTGCAGGCGCTCCTCGGGCTGTGGGACCGCCTCGACGATGATGTTTCGCAACCCGAGAGCGTCGATG
This sequence comes from Acidobacteriota bacterium, assembly GCA_003696075.1. Lineage (NCBI taxonomy): Bacteria > Pseudomonadati > Acidobacteriota > Acidobacteriota bacterium. The sequence continues at coordinate 9,031 of RFHH01000227.1, read as the reverse complement.
ATCCGCAGGGCTTCGCGCTCCGCGCCTTCCCCGATCGCCAGCATCGAGACGACTGCGCCCACGCCGAAGATCATGCCCAGCATGGTCAGGGTCGTCCGCAGCTTGTGGCGGGCGAACTCCGCGAACGCCTGCTCGAATCCGGTCCGCCAGTCCATCAGGCCGGACCTCCCTTCCGCGGGTCGACCAGCGCCACGCGCGCCCCCGCCTCGAGGCCCTCCACGATGACGGTCCGGCTCGCGCTCCGCCGGCCCGGCACCACCCGGCGCGGCTCGAAACCGGCCCGCGTGGCGACGAACACCGCCGGCTCGCCGTCGATGGTGAAGATCGCCTGGTTGGGCACGGCGAGCGCGTGCTCGAGCCGCGCCACACTGATGCTGGCCGAGACCCGGCCCCCGGCCCGGAGTCCTTCGCCAGCCGCCGGTTCGAGGGACAACACCACGGTGAAATACTTCACCGGGCTTCCCTCCTCGATCGGCTTCGCCACCGGTTCGATCTGTTTCACCCGGCCGGAGATCTCCAGATCCGGACGCGCGAGCGGGCGTACCGTCGCGGGAAGCCCCTCGGCCAACCCGGCCGCCTCCGATTCGAGAACGTGCACCCTCGCCTCGAGCCGATCGACGCCCGCGAGCTCGCCGACCTCCATCCCCCCCCACAAGGTGGCTCCCACCCGGATCGGCTCGCCATTCCAGTAGCGCCGGTGATAGAAGATTCCCGCATGGGGCGCGCGGACCTCCAGCCGCGCGATGTCCTTCTCGATCAGCGCCACCTTGATCGCTTCCGTCTTCCGTTCCGATTCGAGGATCTCCAGCTCGGCACGGGCCCGGTCCCGGTAGCGCGCCAGCTTGTTCTCCAGATGGCGCCGCTTCGCCCGCAGAAGCTGCACGTTCGCTTCGGCGTCGATGATCTCGGCGCGCGGGAACAGGCGCGGGTCGCGGGGTGCGGCGGTTTCGGCGTCCTCCAGCTCCCGGGCGACGAGGGCGATCTCCCCCTCGATCGAGCGCCGCTCCTTTTCGAGCGCGCGCCGCTTCGCGGCGATCTGCCGTTCGATGCGCTCCACCTTGGCCCGCGCGCGCTCGAGCCGCATCCGGAGATCGCGGTCGTCGATCCGGAACAGCAGATCGCCCGCCGCCACGCGGCTCGCGTCGGGCGCGAGCCACGCCAGGAACGCCCGGGCCCTCACGGACGGGGCTTCGATCGGCGTCGCGTCAGCGGGATGGAGCCGGCCCCGAGCCTCGATCCGCAGCTCGAACGGGCCCGGCCGCACCTCGAACGCCGGCACCGGGTCGCGCGGGGATCGCGCGAAGGCGCAGGCGGCCGCGGTGGCGGCGCCCAGGACGAGCACGGCGCGGCCCGCGTTCACGACCGCTGCCCCCCGGCCACGACGACGCGATCGCCCGGGCGCAGGCCGCCGCGCACCACCACCCTCCCCGCCACCCTCTCGCCCAGTTCGACCGTCACCCACCGCTCGCGGTTTCCGTCGAGCACCAGGACGGCAGGGCCCTGCGGCCCCTGAACGACCGCCTCTTCCGGCACGAGCAGACCATGCCGGGGAGCCTCGCAGAGGATCTCCAGCTGGGCCGCCATGCCGGGACGCATCAGTTCCGGATCGGGATCGTCGATGGAGACGACCGCGTCGAGGACCTTCTTCGGCATGTCGCTGGACTTGATGCGGAACAGCCGGCCGAGCCGCAGCACCTTTCCCGAGAACCGCCGGTCGGGCGCCGCGTCGAGCCGGATCTCGACGCGCTGCCCGGGGCGCACGAGGCTCGCGTCGGGCTCGTCGATCTCCGCCGCCACCTCCATGTTCGAAAGGTCGGCGATCTCCAGCAACGGGCGCCCGGACCAGACCGTTTCTCCCACCTTCGGCTTCTCCAGGCCGCGTTCCTTCGGGAACGACACGAAGCCCCCGCGCGGCGCCCTCACGGTCATCGCTTCGATGTTGCGCTCGATCTCGGCCACGCGGCGTGCGAGACGGGCGACGTGCTTTTCGTAGAGTTCGATCCGGGTGGCCATGCTCTCGCGCTGCAGCTCCGTCTGCCGCTCGTTGAGTTCGATCTCCTTGTTCACCAGCGCGGCGTCGATCCGCGTTTTCGCCAGCTCGTTGCGTTCCACCAGCTCCGGCGGGACGGCGAGCTTCCGGGCGAGCCGGGCGCGTTGCGCCTCCAGCTCCGCGTGTTCCACGAGGAGCTTGTCCAGCTTGTCCTGCTCTTCGAGCCGGATCTTGTCCAGCTCCCGCCGGGCGGTCTCCAGCTCGGAGCGCTTGACATCCAGGGTCTCCTGCAGCTCCCTGGTGTCGAAGGTGACGACCGGGGCGCCCGCCTCCACCACGCTCCCCTCCTCCACCAGGCTGGTGATCGTGTAGTTCCATATGTGGCGGATCACCGGCGGGCCGATGGTGACGGGCCGCGCCGGCCGCAGCTCCCCGGAAGCGTGGACGCGGCGGGTCACCGGTTCCGGAACCAGCTCCACGATCGTCCCGCGTCGCGACCCGGGAACGCCGGTCTGCCGGCTGAAGGCCGCGACCGCCAGCACCGCCGCCGCCAGCAGCAGCGGCCAGCGGCGGAGAACCACGCGGCGGATACCGGCGGTCCTCATCGCACCGCCTCCGGCGGCGCCTCTCCGGGGGGAACCAGCGCCTCCCCGTCCGCGAGCGCCGCCCCGGAAAGCGGTCTCACGGCGGCGAGGAGCGGTCCCTCGGCGACGATTTCGACCGGCACCACGCCGCGCGCCCGGGACCGAACCCAGGCGCGCGCGCCGTCTCGGCCGATCATGTGGACCGGCACGCGCGGTAGCCCCTCTGCGGAGCGAACGAGGACGTCGCACCGCGCGCTCATCCCGGGCCGCATCACCTCTTCGTCCCGCTCGTCCAGAGCGATGCCGACGCGAAAGTACGAGCCGTTTCCCCAGGCGGGGCGGCGCGTGCCGCGCTCCGCCACGTCGGTGACCACCCCGGTGAACTCCCGGCCGGGCAGCGCATCGAAGGCGAGCCGGACCTTCTGTCCGGGGGCGAGGCGGGCCACTTCGGTTTCGGTCGCCCAGGCCTCGACCTCGAGCGTGGAGAGGTCCGGGATGCTGGCCACGGGCAAGGTCGCCTCCAGGCGGTCGCCTTCCTGGACCTTGCGCCCCCACCACGGGTGATACTCGTGAACGACGATCCCCGGCCGGTGCGCCCGCAGCTCGAGGGAGGCCAGCTCCTTCCGAAACCGGCCGACGTCGTCCTCGAGATCGGCCACTTCGATTTCCAGCGCGAACAGTTCGGCGGCAGTCTGGAGCCGGCCCGCCTGGAGAGCCTGCTCCGCGTCCTCGAGTTTCCGCCGCGCCTTCTCGAGAGCCAAACGGCGCTGCCGGTACTCGCGGCCCTCCACGACTTCGGGCGGAACGGAGGCGTCGATCTCCGCCTTGTCGCACTCGGCTTGCGCCCGCGCCAGCTCCCGCTCGAGAGCGAGCCGCTTCTGTTCGCCCTCCAGGCGCTTGAAAGCCAGCTCCCGGCTCTTCTGGTCGAGGTTGGTCTCCGCCTCCTCGAGCACGCTCTCGGTGACGGACGGCTCGAAGCGCGCCACCACGTCGCCGGGCCGGACCGCCGTCCCCTCGTCGATCAGCCATTTGAGCTGGAGCCTCCATCCGGAGGCGAGCGGGACGGTGAACCGCTCCGCTTCCCGGGCCGTCAGCTCACCGGTGAGCCGCACGATCTCTTCGACGGGACCGGTGGAGACCACCGCCTCGCCCGGGTCGGGTGGCGCCCCGGGAACCTGGGCCGGCGGCGGCGCGCCGCGCAGGCCGATCCAGCCCGCGAGACCGGCCAGAAGGACGGCCGCGGCCGTTTCAGCCGCGCGCATCGCCGCCTTCCTCCCCGACGATCCGGCCGTCCCTCATGCGGACGACCCGCTCGGCCCGGGCGGCCACCTCGCGCTCGTGGGTGACGAGGGCGATCGTGTGACCGCTCCGGTGCAGCGATTCGAACAGCTCGAGGATCTCCTCCGTCGTGCCGCTGTCGAGGTTCCCGGTGGGCTCGTCCGCCAGGAGGATGGCCGGCCGCGTGACGAGCGCCCGTGCGATCGCCACGCGCTGGCGCTGGCCACCGGAGAGCTGGTCCGGACGGTGCCCGGCTCGGTCGGCCAGTCCGACGGTTTCCAGCGCCTCCTGGGCCCGCCGCCGGCGCTCGGCGACCGGAACGCGGCCGTAGACCAGCGGCAGTTCGACGTTTTGCAGCGCGGTCAGCCGAGGCAGGAGGTTGAAGGTCTGGAACACGAAGCCCACCCGCCGGTTCCGGATCTCCGCCCGTTCGTCGTCCGACAGCCGGGAGACCTCCCGGCCGTCCAGCTCGTACCGTCCCGACGTCGGCGTGTCGAGACAGCCCAGGATGTTCATCAGGGTGGACTTGCCCGACCCGCTCGGCCCGGTGAACGCGACGAACTCCCCCGTCCTGATCCGGAGGGAAACTCCGTCGAGAGCGCGGATCTCGCTGGAGCCCATGCGGTAGACGCGCGTGACCTCGTGCAGCGCGATCACCGCTCCCGCATCACCGCCGCCGCCCGGGTTCGCCCTCACGCTCCCTCCGCCGAGAGCCCGGAATTCTCATGATTCACTACGCAGCGGAGGCGGCGCCAGTCTAGTGCCGGCCCCGCCCGTGCCGCGTCTCACCGGGCGGCCGCACGTTTCAGCCGGATCCGAGCGGCACGGGCGGCTCGTAGGAAACCGCTTCGGGATCCCCGGGCAGCGGGTCGCGCCACTCCGGACCGGGGCCGTCGGTCACCGTGAGGAAGCGGACGCGGTTCTCCCGGATCTCCGCCGCCGTGAGGGCCCCGGTGAACGCCGCCCCGGTGTCGACGCCGATCCGGTGCGGCAGGACCGCCGGCTGCATCGGGGTGTGCCCGTGCACCACCACGAACGGGTGGATCCAGCTCGCGCTTCCCGAAAGGAAGGGCTCGCGAATGGTGAGCAGCGTGAGCGGGTCGAGCGAGGCGATGTCGGCCGCCGGATCGATTCCCGCGTGGACGAACAGATAGCCGCCCACCCGGTGCATCAAGCGCAGTCCGCGGAGGAACGCCAGGCGCCGCGTGCCGAGCGCCGCGGCGAGCCGTTCGCGGAACGCGGCCGGGGGCACGCCCACGTCCTCCTCGGAGAGGCCGAGGGCGAGAAGCGTCGGGACGGCGTTCATGCGCATCCACGCGTCGATGAGGTCCGGTTCCGGCTCGGTGTGACGGAGGATCTCCACCAGGATGGCGTCGTGGTTTCCCAGGAGCGCGACCTCGTCCGCCCGCGGCTCTCCGAGCCCGGCGGCGACCAGATCGAGCACCCGGTCCGATCGGGGGCCGCGGTCCACGTAATCCCCCAGGTGGACCACGGTGGCTTCCCCGCCGGTCTCCCGGATCCTTCTCCGGAGCACCTCGAGGAGCGGCCCGAGCAGGTCCGCCCGGCCGTGGACGTCGCCGACAGCGAACAGGGCGCGCCCAGGGAGGGTCGCGCGGGGCGCGACGAGCCAGCGGCTGCGCCAGAGGTACCGCCGGCCCCGCACCATCACCCGACGAGGATGTCGCCCAGCCATCGGGGCAAGCCGGCGACGAGTCGATGGAACCAGGGGCGGTTCGAAACGAGGACGATGCGGGGTGCCCGCCGCGCCTCCAGCGCGCGCACCACGGCGCGGGCCACGAGCTCGGGAGCGGCGGCGTTCCGCTCCGCCGACCGAACGGCGCCGAGCACCTTGGCCGCCTGGGCGCCGTAAGGACCCTCCTTGTAGGCACGGGCCGCTTCCGCGTCGAATTTCTGCCAGATCGGGGTCCGGATCGGACCCGGCCTGATGACCGTCACACCCACGCCGTGCGGTCGCAGCTCGCGCCGGAGCCCGTCCGACAGGGTCTCCAGAGCCGCCTTCGACGCCGAGTACGCTCCGAACAGGGGAGCCGCGAACACCGCCGACACCGAGCTGATCATCACGATCCGCCCGCGAGCCGCGCGCAGGCGGGGCAGGAAGGCGGCCGTCACGGCCGCCGCCCCGAGCACGTTCACCTCGAACACGTTGCGAAAGGCGTCCAGGGGAAGCTGTTCGAGCGGCCCGATCGCCGCGACGCCCGCGTTGTTGACGAGGCCCGCGAGCGGCTCGTTTCCGAGCGCGCCCTCGATCGTCCGCACCGCGTCGCGGACCGAGGCGGGATCGGTCACGTCCAGCCGCACCGCCTCGATGCCGGCCGAGCGCAGGCGCTCGGCGTCCCCGGCACGCCGCACGCCTCCGAAGACGCGCCGTCCCCCGGCGGCGAGCCGGTCGCAGACGGCACGCCCGATGCCGGAGGATGCGCCGGTGACGAGAACGGCTCCCGTCCGCGACCGAGTCTCCGCCACGGCGGCGTCAGCTCCCGGCGCAGGAGCGCTCCAGGGCGGCGACGAAAGCCTCGGCGAGCGCCTCCGGCCCCGAGTACCGGTGGGTCTCGAAGACGTACCAGGCTCCCCCGCTCTTGAACGCCGCTTCCCCGGCGTAGAGGAAGACCTCGATCACCCCGCGCGGTCCCGGCAGGTCGGCGTGGAGGTGACCGCTCCTGTCGGGCTCGCGGCGCGTCGGGTCGGGATGCGCGCGCAGCGGGCCGAAAGCGGCCTGCATCCCGCGGCGGGCGAGCATCCGCTCGATCCTGCGCATGCAGTCCCGCTGGAACGGAGTGGGTTCCGGTCGTGCCATCACAGGTGGATCGGCCGATCGAAGGCGGCGAGCGCCGCCTCCTTGATCGCTTCCGGAAGCGTTGGGTGGGCGTGCACGGAGCGGGCCAGGTCCTCGCTGCTCGCGCCGAATTCGATCGCGACGGCCGCCTCGGCGATCAGGTCGCCGGCGCGGGGGCCGATGATATGCACGCCGAGCAGGCGGTCCGTCCGCTCGTGGGCCAGGACCTTGACGCGCCCGTCGGTGGCGGCCAGGGTCCGGGCTCTCCCGTTCGCGGCGAACGGGAAGACTCCCTTCTTGTAGGGCACGCCCTCCTCCCGGAGCTGCTCTTCGGTGCGCCCAACCGAGGCGATCTCGGGCGAGGTGTACACGACGCCGGGAATCGCGTCGTAGTTCACGTGCCCGTAGCCGGTGACGAGCTTCTCCACGCAGGCGATCCCCTCCTCCTCCGCCTTGTGCGCGAGCATCGGCCCGGCGACCAGATCGCCCACCGCGTGGATCCCCGGGACGCTCGTCCGGAACGCCTCGTCGACCGTGATCCGCCCGCGCTCGTCCCGTTCGACGCCGACCTCTTCCAGCCCCAGGCCTTCGGTGTTCGGCTTCCGCCCCACGGACAGCAGGACCCGGTCGCACACGATCGGTTCGCCGTCCTCCAGCTCCACCACGCAGCGCCCGCCGTCGTGGCGCGCGCTCTTCACCCGAGCCCCGAGGCGGAACTCGAGTCTCTGGCGGGAGAACAGCTTCCGGGCTTCCTCGGCGGTCTCCCCGTCCATCCCGGGAAGGATCCGGTCGAGAACCTCGAGAACCGTCACCCGGGCGCCCAGTCGCCGCCACACCGACCCGAGTTCGAGGCCGATGTATCCGGCGCCGATGACCACCAGGTGTCCGGGAACCTCGTTCCACTCCAGGGCGTCGGTGCTGGTGCCGATGTGCTCGCCGTCGAGCTCGACACCCGGCAGGATCGCCGGACGGCTTCCCGTCGCCAGCAGGACCGTCCGCGCCTCCAACTCGACCGAACCCTCGGCGCTTTGGACCATCACCCGTCCGGGTCCCAGCAGCCGCCCCGTCCCGCGGTAGAGCGTCACGCCGTTCTTGCGGAACAGCCCCGCGATCCCCCGGGTCAACGCCCCCACGATGCGGCGCTTCCGCTCCTGCATGGCAGCCAGATCGAGTTCGACCCCGCTCACCCGGATGCCGTGCTCGGCGAGATGCGCGCGAGCCTCCTCGTACCGCTCGCTCGATTCGAGAAGCGCCTTGCTCGGAATGCAGCCCACGCGCAGACAGGTTCCGCCGAGAAGCGGCTCTTTCTCCACGCAGGCGGTATCGAGACCGAGCTGGGCCGCACGGATGGCGGCGACGTAGCCTCCGGGGCCGGCCCCGATGACGACCAGATCGTGCTTTCGGGCCGCCATGGCTAGATCTCCAGGAGAATGCGCGCCGGCTGCTCGATGGTCTCCTTGACGCGCTTGAGGAACGTGACCGCCTCCCGCCCGTCTACCAGGCGGTGATCGTAGGTCAGCGCGACGTACATCATCGGCCTGATCACCACCTGGCCTTCGCGCGCGACGGGCCGCTCCTGGATCGCATGCAGGCCGAGGATGCCGCTCTGCGGCGGGTTGACGATCGGGGTCGACAGGAGGGAGCCGTAGACGCCCCCGTTACTGATGGTGAACGTTCCTCCCTGCAGCTCTTCCAGGGTCAGTTCGCCGGTGCGAGCCCTCGTGGCGAAGTCGGCGATCGCCCTCTCGATCTCCGCGAAGCTCATCCGCTCCGCGTTCCTCAGCACCGGGACGACGAGTCCCTTGCCCCCGCCCACGGCGACGCCGATGTCGTAGTAGTTGCGGTAGACGATCGAGCCGTCCCGGATCTCCGCGTTGAGCTGGGGAATCAGCCGGAGCGCGTCGATCGCCGCCTTCACGAAGAAGGACATGAACCCGAGCTTGACGCCGTACCGCTCGAGGAACGCGTCCCGGTATCTCCGGCGGAGCTCGATGACCTCGCTCATGTCGATCTCGTTGAACGTGGTCAGCAGCGCCGCCTGCCTCTGGGCCTCGACGAGCCGCTCCGCGATCCGCTTCCGGAGGCGACTCATCGGAACGACCTCCTCGCTCCGCCCGGCCGGCCGGACCGCCGGCGCGGGTGGCGTCTCGGGCGGGGCGGAGGCCGCGGCTCCGGCCGCTCGCAGCACATCCTCCTTGAGAACGCGGCCGCCCGGTCCGGTCGGCTGCACCTGATCCGGGCGCAGGCCGTGCTCGTGCAGGAGCCGCTGCGCCGCCGGCATCACGCGCGGTTCGGCGCCGTCCGACGGCCCCGGCGCCGCGGCCGCCGGAGCCTCGAGCGCGGTCTCCCGGCGCGGGGGGCCCGGAGCCGCCGTCGCGGCGGAAG
>RFHH01000226.1 GCA_003696075.1 Acidobacteriota bacterium | reverse complement strand
CGATGACGGCCATCAGCGCGAGCACCGCCGGGTAACCCCACCGCCAGCGGAGCTCCGGCATGTTCCACGGGGAACTGTACGGGTCGAAGTTCATCCCGTAGATGCCGGTGATGAAGCTGAGGGGGATGAAAACCGTGCCGATCATCGTGAGCAGCGACATCAGTTCGTTCAGGCGGTGGCTCGCTGCGCTGAGGTAGGTGCTCATGAGCCCCGACGCCGTGTCGCGCATCGACTCGATCTCCTGCAGGGCCTGCTCCAGATGGTCGGAGCAATCCCGGAGGTACGTGCGCGTGGTGTCGCTGACGAGGGGAGAGGGTTGCTTGATCAAGGCCCGCAGCGCTTCCCGCTGCGGCCACAGGTGCCTCCGCAGCACCGACAGACGATTGCGGAACAGGTGCACTCGAGCGGGGAAGCGCCGGTTCAGCGCATCGTAGGCTCCGTCCTCCAGCTCGTCCAGCTCTTCCGCGAGGTTTTCGAGCACCGGGAACAAGCTGTCGATCGAGGCGTCGAGCAGGCGATACGCGAGAAAGTCCGGCCCCGAGTTTCGGATCAGACTGCCCGGATGCTCGAGCCGCTCCAAGACCAGAGCGAACGGAGATTCGCGATCGTTCCGGACCGTGATGACGAAGTCCTGGCCCCAGGCAATCCCCAGATTCCGGATGCTTCTCACCGTGGCCTGCGTGCAGAAGCGCGTGATCATGACCACGTGGTTGTCGTAGTGGTCGATCTTGGTGCCGTGATCGAGGTTGGCGAGGTCCTCGAGCGCAAGGCGATGAACGCCGAACCGCGCGCCGATCTCGTGAAGCGTCGGAAAGCCCGGCCGCCCGACGATATCGACCCAGAGCACCGGCGTTCGCCCCAGGCACGAACCGATCTCGCGCGCGTCGCGCAGCTCCCGCCGCTCGAAACTTTCGGGCCCGTATAGACAAGCGGTCAGCGAGACCGGCGGCCCCGTCTCCTCGGGGAGCCACCCGGGTCGTGTTCCCGGGGGAACGCGCGCGAGGGTTCCCTTCACCGACTCTCGAAAGCGACCGGCCATCGACCGACGTCCTCCCGCCGCATTATCGGCGAAGTGCGGGGCGTGAGGAAGGCTTCCGCTTCCGGGTCAGGGCCGCACCGGCCGCTTGGCCGTTTCGCCGACCTCGCAGCGGCGCCGGCAAGCTCACGGCACCCGAATCTCCCGGGGGGCGCCTCCGGCGGGCCGGGTGGCCGCCGGCTGGGATCGCTTGCCATAATCCCCGTTCACGCGCGCGGTCCGATGGGATCGGCCGCGGGTGCCGGAGGGCGGCCTCGCGGCGAAGCGGAATCGAGGAGCCCGGAGATGGAGCGTCGAACGTGGGAAGAGGCCTTCGCCCGTATCGAGGCGGAGTTCCCCCGCTGGGAGAAGGCGAAGGACATCGTCGACCAGTTCATCGACCTGTCGCTCAACTACCGCCAGTCGGGACATCCGGGCGGGTCCCGCTCGAAGGTGCACGCGCTGCTGGCGCTGCTGCTGTCGGGTGTGATGCGCTGGGACATCCGCCGGCCGGACAAGCCGTTCGCCGACCGCTTCGTGCTGATCGCCGGGCACACCTGTCCACTCGTGTACGCGACGCTGGCGATGCTCAACGAGACGCTGCGGCTCCGCTACCAGGAGACCGGAGACGAGCGCTACCTCGTCAAGCACGGAGAGCGCTGGCAGCTGACCTGGGAGGACCTCCTCACCCTGCGCCGGCGCGGCGGGCTGCCGGGGCATGCCGAGTTCGCCGGCAAGACGCTGATCTTCAAGTGGAACACGGGTCCCTCGGGCCACGGCTTCCCGCCGTCGGTCGGCATGGCGCTCGCGCTGAAGCGGGCGGGTGCGGGGGACGTGCGGGTGTTCGCGATGGAAGGCGAGGGGGGATACACGGCGGGCGCCGCGCACGAATCGATCAACTCCGCATGGGGCCTCGGTCTCGACAACCTGTTCGTGCTCCTGGACTGGAACGACTTCGGCATCGACGCCCGCCCGGCCTCGTCCGTCATGCACGGCACCCCCGAGGACTGGTTCGGGAGCCACGGCTGGCGCGTCTACGGGGCGGAGGACGGGTCGGCCTGGCCGCAAGTGGGGCGCGCGCTGCTGCAGGCCGTCTTCGATCCCGAGGCCGGCCAGAGACCGGCCTGCATCTGGTTCCGGACGCGAAAGGGGCGCGGCTACGGGAAATACGACTACGCATCGCACGGCTCGCCGCACAAGCTGAACTCGCCGGAGTTCTGGGAGACGAAGCGGGAGTTCCAGGAAAAGTACGGGGTGCGCTTCGAGGGATTCGGCGAGCCCGCGCCCTCCGACCCGAAGGCTCTCGCCGAGCAGGCCCGCGCCAACTTCGCGCTCGTGGCTCGGGTGATCAGGGACGATCCGGACTTCTACCGGGCCGTCGCCGACCGTCTCGTCGAGATCGGGGACTCGGTCCCCGACCGGCCGGCCGGGCTTCGGATCGACCTGTCGCGCAGCCCGTGGCAGGACCCCCGCCTCACCGACTACGAGAACTACCCCTCGGACATGTGGTTTCCGCCAGGCAGCCAGGTGCCCAACCGGAAGGCGCTGGCCAAGTGGGGTTCCTGGGTGAACTCGTGGGCGAAGAAGGAGTACGGCCGGCCCCTGTTCATCGCCATGTCGGCCGATCTGGCGGAGTCGACCAACATCGCCGGCTTCGGCAAGCCGTTCGGCGACATGGACAACTACGGTGTCTACCACCGAACGGAGAACCCCGAAGGCGTTCTCCTCCTCCAGGAGATCACCGAGTTCTGCAACGCCGGCATGTCCGGGGCCATCGCGTCGGTGAACTTCAGCGACGACCCGGAGCACGAGTGGAACGGGTTCGGCGCCGCCTGCTCCACCTACGGTTCCTTCAGCTACCTGAAGTACGGTCCCATGCGGCTGTTCAGCCAGCTCGCCCAGGACTGCGACTTCAAGGTCGGTCCGGTGATCTGGGTGGCGGGCCACTCGGGCCCGGAGACGGCCGAGGATTCCCGCACCCACTTCGGCGTCTTCGCGCCCTCCGTGACGCAGCTCTTCCCGGAGGGGCACGTGTGCGATCTGCACCCCTGGGAGGCCAACGAGGTTCCGGTGGTCCTCGCCGCCGGTCTGGCCACCGGGATTCCCATCATCGCTCTCCACCTGACACGGCCGCCGATCCAGATCCCCGACCGCAAGGCGATCGGCATGGACTCCCACTTCGCGGCCGCCAAGGGAGCGTACCTGATGCGCGACTACCGCCCCGGCGAGCCGAAGGGGGGATGCGTGATCGTCCAGGGGACGAAGAGCACGGACAACCTGATCAAGGCGCTCCCCGAGATCGACCGCCTCGGGCTCAACGTGAAGATCGTCGTCGCCATCTCGCCCCAGCTCTTCGCGCGGCAGCCCCTGGAGTACCGCGAGAGGATCCTCCCGGATGCGGATCGCCTCGACGCGATGGCGATCACCAACAGGGCCCGGGCCTCGATGCGGCCCTGGCTGCTGAGCGAGGTGGGCCTCGAGTACTCGCTCTCCGCCGACCGTGACGACCGCTGGCGGACGGGCGGGTCGGTGGAGGACGTGATGGAGGAGGCGGGCCTCGATCCCGGCTCGATCATCGAGGGGATCTCCCGGTTCGTCGCCGAACGGGAACGGAGACTCGCCCGGATCGAGCGCGCACTCGCCGGCGCGCGCGCCCGCTGAGCGGCGCGGCAGCGGGTACGACCGCCGCCGGGCGTCCTCGAGCCGTTCGCGCGTCCGGGCACGACCGCTTCCGCGGAACGCGCTCCGGCGCGGGGCGGAAGGTGCCGGCGCGAAGGTGCGCGCGGGCGCCCGGCCCTGCGAAGCCCGGGAAGTCCGGCGCGCCCGCCGCGTCGTATCGAGAGATCGGCCGCGGCCTGCCGCCCGGTCAGGAGTGGGGCCGCACAGCGCGCCCACCGGATGCACCTCGCCAGGAGAGCGCGCCCGGCCCCCGGCCGGCGAAGCGGTCGCGGCGGCTCCGGCCGCGGGTGCGGCGCCCGGAACGGCCGTTCGCCCCGGAGCCGGCTTCGAGCTGATCGGGGAGCGGCGCGCAGCGCGTCCGGCCGCGGTCCCATGCCGGGGCGTCCGTCCGGTGCGGTCCGAAGACGACGAGCCCGGCCGAGCGGAAAAGCGCCGGACTCGCGGGCCGGGGACACCGCCGGCCCGCGGCCGGATCGCGGGACGAATCGGGCAGCGCCGGGACCGCGGTGCGAGGGGTCGTGGCCCGCGCGATCCCGGTCAGTCGGCCGGCGACGGCGGCGTCGGGGGCTCGAACAGCGAGGTGGCGAATCCGGCGTCGATCTCGACGGCCTGCCGCACCAGCTCCTGTGTCGGCTTGCCGTTGGCGAAGGTCTTCTCCTTGAAGGGCACCTTCACCCCGGAGACCTCTCGCCAGTCCTCGAAGAGGACGTCGATCGTCGGCTGGGGGCCGGACACTCCCGCGATGCCCACGTAGCTCTCCTTCCGGGGCAGGTGCGTCTCCTCGTCGATGAAGATCCGGAACTCGCCGTTCGGCGTCGCGATCTCGACCACGCGGCACGGCCTCTCCCCGACCTTCTCGCTCCCCGCGGCGGTGATCTTCCAGTCGCGGTCGTCGAATACGGAGGCGAGGAGAACGGGCTGCCGCTCCAGAGTGCGCTTGACCTCGGTCTGCACCCCCTCGGACATCTCGTGCGTGTCGGGCGGCTGGCCGAGCGCTCCGCGGGAGCCGTCCCACACGGTCAGCAGGGACGCGTGCGGAAGCTGCAGCTCCTGCCGGAGCCGGCCGTCGGCCGTCATCCACTCCTTGACCTGCGCTTCGAACCGGCCGCGGTTCGTGTTGAGGAACGCCTTCGCCGTGCTGTGGAACTCTTTCACCCGCCGCGTCCCCAGCATCGCCTTCCGCATCTCGAGAAGCAGGGAGCGGGCATCCTGCAGCCCGGCCCCCTCGTGCGCGTCCGCGGCCGGGACCGGGGCGGTCGCCGTCAGCGCGAGGAGTGTGAGGGTTGCCGCCCGAACCGAGACACGCATCGATCGCCTCCTTTCGTGCGCCAGAGTTGTAGCCCGGCCGCGGGGGAGGCGCCAGCAGCTCGGCCTCCGAACCGTTCGCACCCTTCCGTTGCCGGCCGGTGCCGGCCCCGGTAACTTCAGGACGTTCCGCAGTGACGGGGGGCCTGCGGCCGGGCGTGCGGCCGGCCGAGGCTGAGGGCGACCTCGGGCCGCGCCGGGAGGCGAGCCATGGTGTCGTTCCGTTCCAGGTTGTTTTCCCGTGTCTTCCGATCGGTTTTGATCCTCTCCGCGACGGCTCCCGCCTTCGGGTTCAAGGCGCCGGAGGTTCCGTTCCCGCGGGATGTGGACGTCCGGTTGGCGGAGGGTTCGCTCGACTCCGCGCACCTGGAGAGGGCGCGGCAGGAGGTGGCGGGCCGCTTCCGCGCGGTGTTCGGCGAGCGGGCTCTCGCCCTCCACTGGGGCGACTTGTCGGACCGCCCGCAGCTCGCCCTGCGGCGCGACGGCAGTGCGCTCGCGGCGTTGCCGGAGGGGGGAGGGGATCTCGTCGACGACGTGCGCCGGTTCCTGCTCGGCGCGTCCGCGGCGTTCGGCTTCAGCGCGGCGGAAGTGGCCGCGCTGGCGCCCGTGCGCCGGTACCGGACCGCGGGCCTCGGCATGACCCATCTCGTTCTCCAGCAGCGGGTGGACGGGCTGGACGTCTTCGAGGGGCAAGTCCGCGTGCACGTCAACGAGCGCCGCGAGGTCACGGTCGTCGCCGGCGAGTACTTCCCCGGTCTCGCCCCTCCCGGGCCGCCCACGATCGGACCCGAGCAGGCGCTGGCCGCGGCGTCGAGGGCGATCGGGCTGAGCGGCACCGTGCCGCCGGTGCGGTCGGGACCGGCGGGCCGGGAGCGCCGCACGGTCTTCGAGCCGGGAACGGAGTACCTCGAGCCGCCCACCGCGCGTCTCGTCTTGCTGCCCGCGGGGCCCGGCGAGGCCCTCCTGGCCTGGGACGTGCGGCTCTGGGAGGCGGTCACCGGTTGGGACAACCAGTACCTCGTGCTGATCTCCGCCGACGACGGGCGGTTGCTCGTCCGCCGGCTGCTGACGCTCTACGCGGCCGATCCCTCGCAAGCGACGGGACTGGTGTTCGAGGAGGATCCTGAGGACGGTCCGCAGGTGAGTCGTCCGTTCGCGTGCGTCGCTCCGGACTGCGACCCGGCGATCGATCCCGATCAGTGGATCGACGCCGGCCAGACGCTGAGCCGGGGAAACGCGGTGTTCGCCCGCGCCGACTGGGGAGGGAACAACAACGACGCGATCAACCCGTCGGCGGACGGCGGTCCCGACCTGACGTTCGACTTCCCGTTCACCGACAAGTACGCGAAGACCGGGCGCATCGGGGATCGTGACGCGGCCATCAGCAACGCTTTCTGGGTGGGGAACACCTACCACGACGTCTTCTACGCCTACGGCTTCGACGAAGCCGCCGGGAATTTCCAGGACCGGAATTTCGGCCGCGGCGGCCTCGAGGGAGACCACGTCAACGTCGACGTGCAGGACTCCTACAGCCTCTCCTGGGTGCGCAACAACGCCAACTGGAACCCCACCCCCGACGGGACGCACCCGCGCACCAACTACTACCTCTGGACCAACCCCAACCGGGACGGAGCGTTCGACGCGAAGGTCATCTGGCACGAGTTCAGCCACGGCCTGTCGACGCGCCTCGTCGGCGGACCCGACACGATCTGCCTGTCGGGTCCGCAACCGGGAGGCATGGGGGAAGGCTGGGGCGATTTTCTCGGCGCTTCGCACTTCTCCTCGGCCGCCGACGATCCGGACGGGCCCGCGACGGTCGGCGAGTACGTGACCGGGAACCACCAGCGGGGTGTCCGGCGCTACCCCTATCACTGGGACTTCTCGGTCAATCCCCTGACCTACGAGGACCTTTGCGACAACGGAAGCTGTGAGGTCCACGACGAGGGGGAGATCTGGGCCAACGTGCTGTGGGGCGCCCGCCGGGAGATGATCCTCCAGCACGGCTTCGACGAGGGCCGGCGGAGGATCGAGCAGATCGTGGTCGACGCGATGAAGCTCTCGCCGTGCAACCCGAACATGGTCGAGATGAAGGATCTCATCCTGCAGGCGAACATCGACCGCTACGGGCCGGCTGACGACTGCCTCCTCCGGCGGGCCTTCGCGCGGCGGGGTCTCGGGCTCAGTTCGCGGAGCAACGGGACGGGACCCGACGCCACCGCCGCGTTCGACGTCATACCGCCGATCTCCGACGACTCGGTCAGGATGGCTGCCGACAAGCAGACCCTTCGCTGGTCGCCCCAGGCGGGCGCGATCGGCTATCCGATCGCCCGCGGCACCTTCCAGCAGCAGCCGGGCAACCTCTTCGACAACGCGTCGTGCGTGGGGGAAGCGGCCGGGGAGAGCTGGGTCGATCCCGAGATCCCCGCTCCGGGCTCCGGGTTCTACTACCTGGTGGCGAAGCGGGACGACTGCGGCCGTTCGGGGTTCGGCGACACCAGCTCGGGCGAGCCGCGCAAGGCCTCCGGCTGCCCGCAGTGAGGGGCAGCGGCGTCCCGAGGCGATCCGCCGCGGCGCCGCGGTTCAGGGCGCGGGGGTGACGTCGCCCGAGCCGAAGACGCTCTTGTGCACTTCCTCCGGGTTCCCGCGGTACGTGACGTCACCGCTGCCTCGGATCTCGCAGGAGAGCCGGCGCGCGGCGTACAGGTCCACGTCGCCGCTTCCGAGCACGCTCACCTCCGCCTCCTCCGCCCGAAGGCCGGCGAGGTCGACGTCGCCCGATCCCATGAGGAGGACCTCGACGCGGCGGGCCCGGCCGCTCGCGGTCACGTCCCCCGATCCTCTCACCTCGACGCGGAAGGAGTCGGCGTCCACGTTCTCGATCGTGACGTCCCCGGACCCGGCGAGGCTGACGCTCGTCAGCCGCGGCGTGCCCACCGTCAACTTCACGCCGTGGCGCGTCCAGTAGCTTCCGCTTCCGGAGATCCGGAGCGTTCCCCCGCTCACCTCGGTGGTGATCAGCGGGAGGATGTTGTCCTCGGCCGCCAGCCGCACGGAGGGCTCCTCCCCGACGTGGACCTCGGCGTCGGCCGCGCAGGCGAGCGACAGTCGCTCGAACGGCTCGACCTCGCGGCTCTCCTCGACGACGCGACCCGAGCCGATCACCGCGGCCTCCCCGTTCACGAAGACGCACCCCGCCAGCAGCCCGGGTGCCGCCCCCAGCGCCAGGATCGCGATGCCTTTCCTGCTCATCGATGCCCCCCGGCGGCATGGCCGCCGCCCGCGTGTTCGAACGTAGCACGCCGTCCCGACCCGCCCCCACGCCGCCCGGGTCGCCATTCCGACCGCTCGAGTCCCTCGGGCCCGCTCGCGCCGATCTCTCCCGGCGTTCCCT
>RFHH01000225.1 GCA_003696075.1 Acidobacteriota bacterium | reverse complement strand
CTTCGAAGGCGCGGCGGCTGCCGCGAAAGCGGGAGCGGCGGGGATGTCGCCTTCGGATCATGCCGGAAGGATGGCGGGATCCGGCGCGTGGGGGAAGGGCCGATCGGCGCGCGCGTCCCGGCTGCGGGAGGCGGCATGGAACAGGCCGCATCTGCGCCCCGCCGGCGCGGCAGCGCACCATCGGGGAAGCACCTCACGATCGTCCGGGGAGTTACGCTACCCCGGTCCCACGGAGTTCGCCGGCGGCTGCGAACCCCGGCAACGGGGCCTCGGTCCTCACGGCGGGCAGTCGCCTCCCGAGGGGAAACGCTCGTCCCCGGCGCTCGAGCGCCCGTAGCTTCCCGGGCCGTGGTCCAACCCTTCGCTACCGCGGTAGAGGAAGAAGAAGGCCCCCCCTGGTGCCGGCTCCTCCGGGTCGCCGAAGCCGTTGGTGTCGTTGTCGGGCGAATCGTTCTCCAGACACGCCACCGCCCCCAGATCTCCCGGCGCGAGCGCGGCGACGTCGCCCCGGATCGCGTCGTACCGGAGGGGGCCGGAGATCACCGACCAGCGCAGCACCGTCGGAGTCTCCCGCGACACGTCGAGCTCAGGCGGAGCGTTCCGGTCGACGATCCAGATCTCCGGCTGCAGGTCGGCATTCGTGCGGGTGAAATCGCCGAGTCCGCTGAACGCCGCCATCGACCCGGACTCGTCGGGAGCAGCCCGCCCGGGAATCCCCGCCCGCAGGCCACCGACCCGCTGCGGCGGTCCGCCCGAGGCGGGAACGCGGTACAGATCGACGGGGCGGTCCGGGTCGGCCTCGGCGAACGGCGCATCGGTGACGAAGTAGACGTACTCGCCGGCGCGGCTCAGCCTCGGCTCGCGCGAATCGCCTTCCACGCTGTCGGTGAGCTGCCTCGTCAGTCCCGTCGTGCTGTCGTAGAGGTAGATCTCCGAGTTCCCTTCCGGGTTCGTCCCGAGAGGATCGCCGGTGGCGTCGTAGGCGACGCGCGCGCCGTCGTCGGATATGTCGGGATGTCGCGCGTCGCCCGCATCGACCGCCGAGAGCTGCTCGAGTCCACTCCCATCGCTCCGGACGCGGAAGACCTCGTATCCGCCATCGGGATTCGCACCCAGAAGATCGGCGTCGGACTCGAAGACCACCCAACTCCCCGCCGCATCGACGCGCGGGGCCCGCGCCGCCGTGCCCGCCGGAGCGGCGGTGAGTTGCACCAGCCCGGTGCCGTCGGGGGCCACCGCGTAGATCTGCCGGGCACCCTGCGGATTGCTTCCCACCAGGTCCGCATCCGAGTCGAAGACGATCAGGCTGCCGCCCCGGGCGATGGCAGGCCTCGCCGAGTTCGTCCCCGCGGGGCCGTCGGTCAACTGCCGGAGACCGGTGCCGTCGGTGCGAATGACGAAGATCTCCTCCGAGCCGTCCGCATTGGTTCCGAGTGGATCCGCGGTCGAGGAGAAAGCCACCGTGGTGTCGTCCCCCGCGATCGAAGGCCCGGCCACCGTACCTCCGCCGAAGGCGGTCACCGGCGCGACCCCGCTGCCGTCGGGCGCCGCGCGGTAGAGCTCCGCGGGGCCGAAGAGCCCCGTTCTCCGCACGAAAACCACCACGGCGCCGTCGGGACTCAAATCGGGCTGCTCGTTGAACACCAGCCGGAACGTCACCAGGCGCGCCACGCCTCCACCGGATCCGTCCATCGTCTCGAGGCCGCTGGACGACCCGAGGGCGAAGTAGGCGACCCGGTTGCCCGAACCGGAGACGGTGGGCGCGACGTTGCCGAGCGACAGGAGCGAGTCGGTGAGCGCGGTGAGTCCGGATCCGTCGGCGCCGATCCGGAAGATCTCGAAGTTTCCATCGGGGTTGACGAAGAAGGTGTTGTGATTCGAGTGGAAGTAGATCGTGCCTCCGTCATCCGTGATCGCCGGAGAGGCCGACTGTGGTTCCCCGGTCACGCCGACAAGGGATTGCGTGTGCGTCAACTGCCGGAGGTTGGCGCCGCCCCAGTCGACCACGAAGATCTCCGTCTGGTGCAGCGGATTCCCCCCGGTCAAATCGCCGTCGGACTGGAACGCGATGCGCGTCCCGTCCCCGGAGAGCGCCGGCGCATCGGAAGCGTAGCCGGCGGAAGTGGTCGTGATCTGGAGCAAGTTCGTCCCGTCGGCGAGAACGGTGAAGACCTCCCGTCCGCGGTCGGGGTTGCTCCCGAACGGATCGCCGTCGTGGGAGAAGGCCAGACGCGTGCCGTCGTCGCTGATCGAGATCGAACCGAAGCTGCCGTCGGAGAAGTGCGTCAACTGCCGGAGGTTGGTCCCGTCGCGGCCGATCACGAACAGCTGAGGCACTCCCTGCGGGTTCTCACCCAGGGGGTCGCTGTTCGAAACGAACGCGATCCGCGAGCCGTCGCCCGAGATCATCGCGGCGGTCACGCTCCCTCCGTTGACCGCCGGATCGGACGTGAGCTGAACGAGCCCCGTCCCGTCGGAGCGCATGACGAACAGCTCCGCGCTCTGGTCGTGGTTCGACCCCGTCAGGTCGGCCGGCGAGGCGAAGGCGACCCACTGCCCGTCGTCGCTGACGCTCACCAGGCCCGCCGCTCCCCGGGGCGCGAAGGTGAGCTGGACCGGTGGGCCTCCCGCCGCCGGAAAGCGGAAGATCTGGGCGGCGTGGTCCGGATTGGTGCCGAGCGGATCGTCGGTGCTTCCGGTGAACAGCGTCGTCCCGGCATCGTCCAGCGCTCCGGGCCCCGCGGCGACCGTCTTCTCGTCGGTGATCTGCCGCACCACCTGGCCGCGCGCCGCGGCCGCGCCGAAAGCCGCGGCCAAGACCAGGGCGAACGCGAATCTCCCTCCCCGCATCCGCTTCGAGCCTCCCAGCGCCCGCCCGAGGATCCCGTCCCAATTTACGCTGGAAACGGCGGGCCGCGGACCGAGACCGCGGGGGTTCACCCGCGCGGCGCCCCCCCTGTCCGGCGGAGCCGAACAGCGAAGAAGCCGTCCAGCTCCTCCAGCCTCGGCCACGTGTCCAGATGGGGCCAAGGGCCGGTCCCGATCGCCGGTGCCGCGTCCGGGCCCAGCCACGGCGTGGGATCCTCCGGCGCGAAACCCGGCCGCCTCGCCAGGAAGCGCTCCACGACCTCCGGCCCCTCCTCCGGCTCCAGGCTGCAGACGGCGTAGACGATCGCGCCCCCCGGCGCCACCAGAGCGGCCGAGGCCTCCAGCAGCCGGAAGGCTTGTTCCGCGCAGCGCGACACGTCGCGCGGGGTCACGCGGTGGCGCCGTTCAGGGCGCCGCCGCAACGTGCCGGTGCCGCTGCACGGGGCGTCCACGAGGACGGCGGCGAACCGGCCGGCTGGCAGGCAGGGCGCGGTCGCGTCCGCCCGCACCACGGCCGCCCGCGGCACCGCCGTCCGCAGGCGATCGGCGAGCTCGGCCGCCCGGCGGAGGTGCCGCTCGAGGGCGACCAGCCGGCGGTCCGGAGATCGGTCCGCCAGGAGGATCGCCTTCCCTCCGGGCGCGGCGCAGACGTCGGCCAGCGGTCCGGGACGCGACGGCGCGGCGAGCCGGGCCACCAGCGCGGCGGCCGGATCGAGAAGGACGAATTCTCCCCGCCGGAAGGCGGAGGTGAGCTGCGGCGCTCCCCTCGTGACGGAAAGGCCCTCCGGGTGCCAGGGGGAGGCGGTCGTCTCCACCCCTTCCTCCCGCAGGCGGCGCGCCAGTGTCTCCCGCCCACCCGCGGCCGGACGGGCGACCAGGAAGGCCCGGGCCGGGCGATTGAGCGCGGCCAGCGCGCGGCGTGCCTCCTCGGGGCCGCGCGCGATCTCCCACCTTTCGAGGAGCCACCCGGGAACGGTCCTGGTTTCGTCCAGCGCCGGCCGGTCCCGCCCGAGTCTCCGAAGGACCGCGTTCACCAGACCTCCTGCCCCGGCACCCGCGAGGGCGCGCGCCGCCCCGACGGCCGTGGCGACCGCGACGTGGGGCGGCTGATCGAGGACGAGCAGCTGCGCGGCCCCGATCCGGAGACAGGCGCGCAGCAGGGCCGGGAGCCGCTCGAGCGGCCGGGAGACCCGCGGTGCCAGTACGGCGTCGATCGCTCCCTGCCACCGGAGGGCGCTCAGAACGAGCCTGTGGACCAGCCGCCGGTCGCGCGGATCGTCGAGGTCCTCCTCGCGCGACTGCAGCAACCGGTCGGACCAGCCCCCGCGCTCGACCGCGGCGAGCACGGTGGCGGCGGCGATCCGGGCGGGGACGCCGCGCTCGCTCACGGCCCGCTGCCGAGCCGCCCGCCTTCCCGCAGGTGACGCCCGGCCAGGGCGGCGGCGCCCGTCATCGGCCGGCCCCCGTCCGGCTGGAGGCGCGCGAGTTCGAGCACCGTGCCCCCGCCGCACGCCACCAGGGCTGAATCACCCCGGCGTCCCAGGACCTCGCCCGGACGAGCCCCCTCCGGTGCCGGCTCGTCCGCGGGTCGGACCTCGAGCAGCCGGAGGCGCCCGCGGGGGCCCCACGTCACGACCGGCGGCCACGGGTCGAAGGCGCGAACCATCCGGTCGATCTCGGCTGCGGGCCGGTCCCAGGCCACCCGGCCCATGTCGGGGGTGAGGCGCGGGGCGAGCGAGACGCCGTCGGGAGGCTGCGGTGTCGGCAGGAGCGTTCCCTCCTCCAGCCGGTCGAGCGTTTCCACGAGCAGCGGCGCGCCCATGACCGCCAGCCGCGCACCCAGTTCGCCCGCCGTTTCCCGCTCGCCGATGGTCGTGGCCTGCTGGAGGAGGATCGGCCCCTCGTCGAGGCCGCGGGTCATCAGCATCGTCGTCACACCCGTCCTCTTGTCGCCGTGCAGGATCGCGTGCTGGACAGGGCTCGCGCCCCGATGCCTCGGCAACAACGAAAAGTGGACGTTCACGGCGCCGTGGCGGGGTGCGTCGAGAAGCCGTCCGGGCAGGATCCGGCCGTACGCCACCACCACGAGGGCGTCGCTGCCGAAGCGGAGGATCTCCTCGCGCGCCCCCCGGTCCTTGAGCGTCGCCGGTTGGAGAACCGGCGCGATCCCCAGTTCGGCCGCCGCGCGTTTGACCGGAGGTGGCTGCGGCCGCCGCGAGCGCCCCACGGGCGCATCGGGCGCCGTCACGACCGCATCCACCTCGTGGCGCGACGCGGCCAGCGCCTCCAGGAAGGGGACGGCCCATTCGGGGGTGCCGAAGAAAACGACGCGCATCGTCGGTCCGGCGGACTCGCCGTCAGGCCGAGCCTCCCGCGACGCCCTCCCGGGGCCACTCGCCTTGGCGCACGAGCCGTTCGATCTTCTTGAGGGCCAGGCGCCTTTTGAGCGGGGACATCCGCTTCAGAAACACGATTCCGTCCAGGTGGTCGATCTCGTGGCAGATCGCGCGCGCCAGAAAACCCTCCGCCTCACCCTCGAACGGATTTCCTCGGAGGTCGCAGGCGCGGTACCGGATCTTCGCCGGCCGCGTGACGATCTCGAACAGTCCGGGGAACGACAGGCAGCCCTCCTCCCCCGACTGCTCCCCTTCCGCCTCGAGGATCTCCGGGTTGACGAAGACGCGGGCGCCGTCCGGGTCCTCGCCTGCCGACAGATCCACGACCATCAGCCTCACGAGGACCCCCACCTGGTTCGCCGCCAGCCCGACCCCGGAGTTCGCGTGCATCGTCTCGATCATGTCGGCTGCCAGGCGGGCGAGCTCCTCGTCGAAGGCCCGAACCTCCTCGGCGCGCTTCGAGAGGGCGGGATGGGGATAGACGACGACGTTGCGCAAAGCCATGCGACGCTGGGCCTCCGGCCAACGGGTCCGACCGCAACCCTGTCGAAAGTGGACGCTAACACCGCTCCACCCGGGGGGCAAACGGTGCGCGCGGCGGGAAGGGACCGTCCTCGGGCGGGGACGCCCGTCCTGGCCGGAGGACGCATCCCGAGCCGGCGGCGCCGGCCGGCCGGCGGGAAGCGAGAGGGCGCGGCGCCCCGAGATCCGATCGGGGCGAACAGTCGCCCGGCCGGGCGGACCGC
Source organism: Acidobacteriota bacterium (assembly GCA_003696075.1). NCBI lineage: Bacteria > Pseudomonadati > Acidobacteriota > Acidobacteriota bacterium. The sequence goes on along the minus strand of RFHH01000225.1, from coordinate 18,688 downwards.
GCGCAACCGCCACCGCGGCAGCGCGTTGGGGGCGACCCTGCGGCCAGCGCCGGTCGCGCACCTCGGCCGGGCGCGACATCGGCCTCGACGCCCGCCCCGCCCGGCGCCGGGAGCGCGTGCCGCCGGGCGACGGCCTGGAGCGGGGAACGGATCTTGCATCGGGCTCTGCGGGGCCGCCGACGCCCCTTGGAGTCGAGCACCATGAGAAGCCGCACCCGATGGTCCGCAGCGATCCTCACGGCATGGCTCGCCGCCACGTGCGCGCTGGCGGGCCGGGTGGTGCCTCCGTCCGATCCGCCCGGCGCCGCGGCCGCCGAACCGTCGGAGCCGTTCGCCCGCGTGCGGTACTCGGAGGGCGGACTGCGCGCCGTCCGCGCCGACGGGTTCGAGGAAGATCTGGGCTACAACGCGCCCCTGTTCGAGGGGGACCGCGTGCGCACGTCGGCCGGCGGGCGGGCGGAACTGCAGTTGCCCGACGGTGCTCTCGTCCGCCTCGATCGGTCGACCCTCGTCGAGCTCTTCGCCTTCGCCTCCCCGGAAGGGGAGGGAACCACCGTCCTCGGGTTGCACGAGGGGCGCGTGCAGATCGATGCCCCGGCGGCCGAATCGGTCCGCGTGGACACCCCCTCCGCCTCCGTCTACGTCCTGGAGAGAAGCGCCTTCCTCGTGGCCGTCCGCGACGGTGAACGGGCGGAGGTGACGGTCGAAAGCGGCCGAGTGGAAGTCTCGGGGGAGGAAGGATCGGTCCTGCTCCTCGCGGGAGAAAGGACGACCGTGGCGCCGGGTCGCGCGCCGCGCTCCCCGTGGCCCGTCAACCTGCTGGCGCGGGACGGATTCACGCGGTGGGTCGCCGAGCGGGACGACGTCTTCCATCTGCGCCACCGGCCCGGTCCCGAGTACACGGAGCTTCCCGAGCCGGTGCGGCCCTACTATCCCGAACTCAGCCGCTACGGGCGCTGGGTGTGGAACGAGACTTGGGGTTGGACCTGGGTTCCTGACGTCGAGCCCGACTGGCGACCCTACGTGCGCGGCTACTGGGAAGTCGGCCCGGTGGGGCCGGTCTGGGTCGGTTACGAGCCCTGGGGTTGGCCGGTCTACCGGTTCGGCCGCTGGGATTTCTGGCCCGGCTACGGCTGGGTCTGGATTCCGGGCGCCGTGTTCGCCCCCGCGCACGTGGTCTGGTACTACGGGCCCGAGTTCGTCGGCTGGTGCCCGCTGGGTCACGACGGCTTCGCCGTGACGGTCGGCATCTCGTTCGGCTGGGGCGATCCCTTCTTCGACGTTCGGCCGTGGGTGTTCGTCGACTACGCCGGCTTCTGGGTGCGCGGATGGGCGCCCCACCGGCACCACCGGTACTACGTCGACGGGCATCGTGCGGCCGAGGTCCGGCACCGGATCGTCCGCGACGAGGGCATCGTGACCCGCCGGCGTCTGGTTCCCGCCGACACGCGCCACGGCCGGCCGGCGGCGGGCGGCGCGACTCGGACGGCGCCGTGGACGGCGTCCCGCGAGCATCTGTACGAGCGGGCCCGCCGGCTGCTCTCCGCTCCCGGTTCGGACGCCCGCGAGGTCCGCGAATGGCGCGCGGCCGCCGTCCGGCGGGCGGCAGCCGCCGAGATCGAGAGAGCCCGCACCGGGACGCGGCTGGGGCGCTCGGTTCCTCCCTCGGAGCGGACCCGGCGGCCTTCCCCCGGCTCCGAGACACGGACCGCTCCGGCCGCCCCCGAGCGGGTGCGGCCGCGGCCGGGCGCGAACGAGCGCCGGGCGGCCCCGCGACCCGCCGAGCGGCGCCCGGAACGCTCCGTCACACCGCCCGCGCCTGTCCGCCGCGACCGGCCGGTGATCCGAGTTCGCCCGGAGCCGGCCTCGCCCCCCTCCCCCTATCCGGCCCGCCACCCGGAGAGGGAGGCACCGGCACCCCGCACGAGCTTCGGTCGAGCCGCGGAGAGCGTGCGCCGCTTCCTCAGCCGGATCGTCCGCGGCGAAGGTCTGCCGTCCCCCCGGAGCGGTCCGCCGGCCGGCTCTTCGTCCGTCTCCGGCGAGGACCACCCGCCGTCGAAGCCGGCTCCGCCGGCGGCCCGCCCGCGCCGGGAGCCCGCGCGGACGCCCGCTCTCCGTCCGGGTGCCGCTTCCGGCAGCTCGGCCCGGCCCGGCGGCGAGCGTCCCGCGCCCCCGAGGGTGGGTCGATCCCCGCGGAGCGCACCCCACCGCGCGGCGCCTCCGAGCGGGAGGGCGCGCACGCCGCGGGCGACGCGCTCCGGCCGGCGCCCGCATCGGTGACCGGGGATCAGCGACCGAAGACGTTGAACCCGCCGACGACGCGACGGTAGACCTCGCGGTTCAAACGCGCGCTGTCGGTGCGGCCCAGGGCCTCGGAGCCCTCCGCGAGCCACGTGGCCCTTTCCGCCCCGAGCAGGAAACGGGCTCCACGCCCGGCGAGCGTCGCCGACTCCATCGCGCGCAGGGCGCGCACGGACGCTTCCGGGTCGTATCCGGCCCGAACCAGAGCCGCCAGCCCCTCCCGGTCGGCCGCCTGCTCCGCCGCCGAGCCGTAGCCGACGAACAGCGAAAGCTCGATCGCGTCGGCGAGGCGACTCCGCCCGCCCCGGGTCCAACCGGCGAGCCAACCCCGCCGGGAACGGGCCGCCGCCGCGAACCTTCTCCAGACCCAGCCGGCACGCTCGAGCGCCGCCTCGCGGGCCAGCACGAAGGCGAGCTGGGCCTCGTCCTCCAGCGTGGCCAGGAGGCCGAGGCTGACGAGAAGAAGGCCGCCCGGCAGGGTGGCGACCGCCGGCTCGCCCATGTCGATGAAGCGGACCGGTCCGGCCTCGCCCTCCAGCTGTTCGCGGACGCCCGCGAGGTAGCGACCGAGCGCCGCCTCCTCGCGCAGCTCGAACAGATCGGCGGCGGCGGCCTCCGCTTCCAGCGCCAGCTCCCGGCTCCGGGTCCCGGCCGCCGGCCCGTCGAGGCGCTCCGCGCCGCGGCAGGACGCGCCACCTCCCGCGGCCGGCTCGGGGAAAGCGCACGCCGGGCAGATCCGGAGCGCTTCACCGTCCGGACCGACGAGCCCCCCGCAGGCCACGCAGACGAAAGGGGCGGTCTCCCGCGAGCCCGCGACGGGCCACGAGTCCTCGCGGGCTCCGCAGTGCGGACAGGCGCCCGAGGGCCCGCCCCCGGAGCCGCGCCCGTGACGGCCGGAGCGAAGCAGCGGTTCGAGCAAGGAAATCGTCATGGCCGGTTCGGATCGAACGCCATCGGGGCGTCCGAGGGCCAATCTAGGGCCGAGAGCAGCGGCGCGCGAGCCCGGGAAGACCGTTTCTCCGCATGGCGGGAGACGGCTCCCCTTGCCGGCGCCGCCGGTTTCGGGGAGACCGCCGCAATCGCGGGTTTCGGGTTGACGGGGCAGGAGCCTGCGGCCTAGAGTTTTTCGTTCGTCGCCGGCTCACCCCGGAGACGACGTGTGCCCACGCACGCGGCCGGTCGTTCGCCCCGGGGTCGACGCTCGCACCCCGGCCGGCGACGGTCCGGTCGAACCGGGTCTTCGGTACGAGCGGCCCCCGCGGTGACCCATTCCGCCTGGCAAGGAGCGCCCGAATGAAGGTCTACGACACGTCCGACATCCGCAACGTGGCTCTCGTCGGCCACGGTGATTCCGGGAAAACGACGCTGGCGTCCGCCGCGCTCTATCTCGCCGGCGCCACGAAAGAGCTCGGCTCGGTGCCGGACGGCACCGCCGTCACCGATTTCGACGAGGCGGAGATCGAGCGCAAGGTCAGCATGTCTCTCGCCGTGGCGGCCGCCGAGTGGAAGGATCGCAAGATCAACCTCATCGACGCTCCCGGATATCCGGCCTTCATCGGCGACGCTGCGGGCGCGTTCCGCGCCGCCGATCTGGTGACGATCGTCGTGCACGCGGTGGACGGCATCGGAGTGCAGACGGAGCGGATGTGGGAAGAAGCCTCGCGGGCCGGTCTGCCGGTGATGTTCGTCGTCAGCCAGCTCGACCGCGAGCGGGCCGACTTCGACGCGGTGCTGGAAGCCCTGCGCGAGCGCTTCGGCAGGGAATTGACCGCCATCTCGCTCCCGATCGGCAAGGAGGCTTCCTTCGAGGGCGTGGTCTCCCTCGTCGACGGTCGCGCCTACCCGGCGAAGGCGGGAGCGCGCCCGGCGGATCCGCCCGCCGACATGGCCGAGTCCATCGAGAAGGCGCGCGAGAAGCTCTTCGACCAGGTTGCGGAGAGCGACGACGCGCTGATGGAGGCCTACCTCGAAGCGGGCACGCTCACCCCCGAGCAGCTCGCGGCCGGCCTCGCGCGGTCCATCGCCGCCCGTCAGATGATCCCCGTTTTCGCCGCCTCGGGGGCGAACCTCGGCGGCGTCGCGGTGTGGCTCGACGCGATCGCCGAGTTCGGTCCCGATCCCACCACCCACCCTCCGCTGAAGGCGAAGCGCGGGGAGGAAGAGATCGAAGTCCGGACCGATCCCTCCGCCTCGCTGCTGGGCCAGGTCGTGAAGACCTACATCGACCCGTTCGCCGGCCGGATCAGCCTGATCCGGCTGTTCGGCGGAGCCGCCAAGGCCGACCAGGCCTGCTTCAACCCGGTGACGGGAAGCGCCGAGAAGCTCTCCGGTCTCGCGGCGCCGCGGGGAAAGACTGGGGAGAAGATCCCGGAGGCCCGTGCGGGGGACATCGTGGCCGCCGTGAAGCTCAAGGACACGCACACCGGGGACACGCTGACGGGCGACAAGTCGGACCAGACGGTCATCGAGCCGATCCCCTTCCCGAAGCCGGCGATCTCCTACGCGCTCAAGACCGAGGGTGACGAGGAGAAGATGTCCTCCGGCCTCCAGCGCCTGGCCGAGGAGGACGCCACGCTGCGGCTCGAGCGCGATCCGCGCACTCACGAGCTGATGGTGGCCGGCCTCGGCGTCGATCATCTGCGGACGATCCTCGACAAGCTGGAGCGGCGGTTCAACGTCAAGGCCACGCTCGAGAAGCCGAAGATCCCCTACCTCGAGACGATCACGAAGACGGCGAAGGCGCAGTACCGCCACAAGAAGCAGACCGGGGGCGCCGGTCAGTTCGCCGAGGTCCACCTGCGCATCGAACCGCTCCCCCGCGGCGCCGGATTCCAGTACGATTCGGAGATCTTCGGTGGCGCGATCTCGCGCAACTTCTGGCCGTCGATCGAAAAGGGCATCCGGCAGGTGCTCGAAACGGGCGCCATCGCCGGTTACCCGATGGTCGACGTGAAGGCCGTGGTGTACGACGGCAAGGAGCACCCGGTGGACTCGAAGGACGTCGCGTTCCAGGTGGCCGGACGCGAGTGCTTCAAGCTGGCCGTGAAGGAGGCGGGCCCCGTCGTCCTCGAGCCCATCATGCGGGTCGTCGTCACCTGCCCCGACGAGAACATGGGAGACGTGCTCGGGGACCTCAACCGCCGGCGCGGCAAGGTCCAGGGCTCCGACTCCCAGGGAGGGCGCGCCACGATCCGCGCCGAGGTGCCGATGGCCGAAATGCTGGAGTACAACGCGACCCTGCGCTCGCTGACCTCCGGGCGCGGATCGTTCACGATGGAGCTGGCGCACTACGAGCGGGTGCCCGCGGAGATCCAGCAGAAGCTGGTGGCGGAGTTCAAACCTCAGGCGGACGAGGACTGAGCGGTGCCTCCGACGGCGACGATCCGGCACCTCGCGCGCCACGCCGGCCAGCGGGTGCGTCTCGAGTGCTGGGTCACGCACCGGCGATCCAAGGGAAAGATCGTCTTCCTCGTGGTGCGGGACGGCACCGGCGTCTGCCAGGCCGTCGCGGCCGCGTCCGACCTCGATGCCGACACCTTCTCGCGCCTGTCGAAGCTGACACACGAGTCGTCGTTGCGCCTCACCGGGACCGTGGTTCCTGACACGCGGGCGCCGGGTGGGTACGAACTCCACGTGGACGGCGCGGACATCTTCCAGGTGGCCGAGGAATACCCGATCGGCCGAAAAGAGCACGGGATCGAGTTCCTCCTCGATCACCGCCACCTCTGGCTCCGGCACAAGGGGCCCTGGGCGGTGATGCGGGTGCGGGACGAGGTCGTGAAGGCCTGCCGCGACTTCATGTACGACAACGACTTCCTGCTCATCGACTCGCCGATCCTCACCCCCGCCGCCTGCGAGGGCACCAGCACCCTGTTCGAAACCGATTACTTCGGTTCGCCGGCCTACCTCTCTCAATCGGGCCAGCTGTACGTCGAGCCGGCCTGCGTGGCACACCGCAAGGTGTACTGCTTCGGCCCGACCTTCAGGGCGGAAAAATCGAAGACGCGGCGCCATCTCACCGAGTTCTGGATGATCGAGCCCGAAATCGCCTGGGCCGGCCTCGACGACGTGATGGAGCTGGCCGAGCGGCTGGTGTGCTACGTGGTCGAGCGGGTGCTCGACAGGCGCCGGGAGGAACTCGAGATCCTCGAGCGGGACGTGTCGAAGCTCGAGGCGATCCGGCCGCCCTTTCCCCGCCTGTCCTACGACGAGGCGGCGGAGATCCTCACCCGCGACGAGAACGTCGCCCGGGCGAGGGCGGCCGGAGCGCCCCCCTTCGAGCCGGGCAACGACCTCGGGGCGATGGACGAGACGATCCTGGGCGAGCTGCACGACCGGCCGGTGATGATTCACCGCTACCCTGCCGCGGTGAAGGCCTTCTACATGCAGCCCGATCCCGAGCGCCCGGACCGCGCCCTCTGTGTGGACGTGATCGCACCGGAGGGTTACGGCGAGATCATCGGCGGGAGCGAGCGTATCCACGACCACGCCCTCCTCGCCCGGCGCATCGAGGAGCACGGCCTCCCGCGGGAGGCGTTCCAGTGGTATCTCGACCTCCGCCGATTCGGGTCGGTTCCGCACGCCGGCTTCGGCATGGGGATCGAACGCGTCGTCTGCTGGCTGACCGGCATCCGCCACGCCAGGGAGGCGATCCCCTATCCGCGCACGATCCAGCGCCTCTACCCGTAGCCGATGCCCTCCGCGCCCCGGCCCACTCGCGCGACGCCCCGCCACCGGAAGCGGGTCTTCTTCGTCAACCTCGGCTGTCCCAAGAACCAGGTCGACGGCGAGCGGATCCTCGGCCGCCTCGAGGCGGCCGGCGCGGAGATCGTCGGCGATCCGGAAGCCGCCGATACGCTGATCGTGAACACCTGCGCCTTCATCGACGCAGCGCGGGCCGAGTCGGTCGATGCTCTGCTGGACGCCGCCGCGTGGAAGGAGGCACGGCCGGGGCGGCGCGTGATCGCCGCCGGCTGTCTGGTCCAGCGGGCGGCCGGCGAACTCGTCTCGTCGATCCCCGAGCTGGACGGCCTGCTCGCCCCCGCCCGCATCGAGTCGTCCGAAGCGGTCTTGGGACCGGAGCCCCCGCGGCACCCCGACGGCGGCCCGGGGCGCGTCAGCCTGCCCGCCGCCGGCGAGCCGAGGCACCTCCTCTCCCCGCCGCACTCCGTCTACGTGAAGATCGCCGAGGGGTGCGACCAGTCGTGCGCTTTCTGCGCGATTCCCGCGTTCCGCGGGCGGCAGCGGTCGCGCCGTATCGAAGATGTGGTTCGCGAGGTGGCCGCCCACGCCGCCGCGGGTGCGGCCGAGGTGAACCTCATCGCCCAGGACTCGACCGGTTACGGGCGCGACCTCGGGCTCCGCGAGGGTCTGGCGCAGCTGATCGAGGCGCTCGACGGCCTGGCGGAGGGTCCCCCGTGGGTCCGGATCCACTACCTGTACCCCGGACGGATTTCCGACCGCCTCGTCGAGGCGATGGCGCGCAGCAGCAGGGTCGTCGAGTACGTCGACCTGCCGCTGCAGCATGCCGATCCCGAGATTCTCCGCCGGATGCGGCGTCCGGGGAGCCCGGACGCGTACCTCGAGCTCCTCGACAGGCTCCGGGCGGCGCTGCCCGGTGCCGGGGTGCGCTCGGGGTTCATCGTGGGGTTTCCCGGTGAGACCGACGCCCAGTTCGAGCGCCTGTGCCGCTTCGTGGAGCAGGCCGGGTTCGACGCGGTCGGCGTTTTCGCCTACTCCCACGAGGAGGGAACCGCCGCCGCGTCGCTGCGGGACGACATCCCGGCGGCGGTGAAGCTCGAACGCAAGGCGGCTCTCGAGGAGATCGCCGCCGAGGTGGCGCGGGCCCGCAACGAAGCGCGCGTCGGGCAAGAGCTGGAGGTCCTCGTGGACGGGGAGGCCGAAGACCGGCCCGGATGGATCGCCGGCAGATGGCGGGGGCAAGCCCCCGAGGTGGACGGCCGCGTTCTCGCTCCGCGGCCCCGGCGCGCCCCCCGTCCCGGCGAACGGGTGCGCGTGCGCGTCACGTCGGCCGGGCCCGCCGAGCTGATCGGCCGGATCGCCGGGGAGGAGAGGTGAGGACCGCGCGCGACTGGATCGCCATGTGGTTCGGCGCCGGACTCTCCCCCGTCGCGCCCGGGACCGCCGGAACCGCCGCGGCGGTACCGCTCGTCCTCCTCCTTTGGTGGGCCGGTTCCTGGCCGGTGCACCTGGCCACGACGGTCGGCATCACCTGCGTCGGGCTGTGGGCCGCGGGCGATCCCGTGAAACGCTGGGGAGTCCGCGATCCGGGGCCGGTCGTCGTCGACGAGGTGGCTGGCTATCTCGCCGCGACCTGCCTGGTCCCCCCGGGTCCGGCGACCCTCCTGGCGAGCTTCTTCCTCTTCCGAGCGCTCGACGTGATCAAGCCCTGGCCGGCACGAAGCCTCGAGCGCCTGCCGGGCGGCCTCGGCATCGTCGCCGACGATCTGGCCGCCGGCCTGTACGCCAACCTTCTCCTCCGAGCGGGCCTGCTCGCCTGGACGCATCTGGGATGAGGCTGGCGCGCGGGATCGACGAGTTTCGCCCTCCCGCCGGCCGGGCGGTCGTCGCCACGATCGGCAACTTCGACGGCGTGCACCGCGGGCACCAGCGGATCATGGCGCGGGTCGCCGAGCGCGCCGGCGCGCTCGGCGGGCTGCCGCTGGTGGTGACCTTCGAGCCCCATCCCCTGCGGATCCTGGCGCCGGACCGCGCCCCGCGGCTGCTCATGACGCGCGAACAGAAGCTGGCCGCCCTCGAAGCCGCCGGGATCGAGGCGGTGGTCATTCTGCCCTTCGACCGCGACCTCGCCACGATGCCCGCCGAAGTGTTCGCCCGCGACCTCCTCGGCGGCCGGCTCGGTGTCCGTGAACTCTACATCGGGCCCGACTTCAGGTTCGGGCGGGGCCGGGCCGGCGATCTCGAACTCCTCCGCCGCATCGGCCGAGCCGTCGGCTTCTCCGCCGACGCGGTCCCGCCGGTCATGGACGGAGGGGAGAGGATCTCGGCGAGCCGGATCCGGCGCCTGCTGTCGGAAGGGCGGGCGTCGGAGGCCGCGCGCCTCCTCGGCCGGCCGTTCGCCCTCGTCGGGACCGTCGTCCACGGCGAAGGGCGCGGGCGTCCGCTCCTCGTGCCGACCGCGAACCTCGCCCCCGAGAACGAGTTCCTGCCGGCCCGCGGCGTCTACGTCACGCAGGCGGCCTGGGCGGGACGCGAGGCTTTCGGCCTGACCAACGTCGGCACCCGGCCGACGTTCGGCGACCGGCGTCTCGTCGTGGAGACCTTCCTTCCCGGGCTCGACGAGGACCTGTACGGCCGGCGGCTGGAACTCCGCTTCCTCGATCGCCTGCGGGACGAAAGGCGATTCGACACGGCCGCCGACCTGAGAAGACAGATCGAGAGCGATCTCGAAAGCTTCGAAGCCTGGCGGCGCGGGCGCGGCTGACCCGGAATCTCAGCCGCCGTCCGCCGCCTCAGGGCGCCGGGCCCGCGGCAACGGGATCGCCCGGGCCGCCGCGTGAACGACGAGCAGCAGCCCGAGCACGCAAACCACCGCCGGGCCGGCCGGCATGTCCCACCGATAGGAGCCGAGCAGGCCGGCGGCGGAGGCCGCGAGACCCGCCGCCCACGCGATGGCGACTCGCCGGCCCCACCCGTCGGCGAGGCCGATCGCGAGGATCGCCGGCGCCACCAGGAACGAGAAGACCATGAGGACGCCGCCGGTGCCCACCGCGAAGGTGATCACGACGCCGAATCCGGCGTAGAACAGGAAGTCCCAGGCGCGAACGGCGATGCCCCGCTCGAAGCAACCCTCCGGATCATCGGTGATCTCGATGAAGCGTCGCCGCAGCAGGACGTGGAGCACGCCCACCGCTGCGAAGACCGCCGCATCGCGAAGAACCGCCGGCCACGTGACCCAGATCACCGCTCCGGCGAGGAGTTCCTTGATGTGCTCCGCTCCCTCCGGAGCCCGGTCCGCGACAACGATCGCCAGGGCCGACGCGACGACGTAGGTGATCCCGATGATCGCTTCCTGCGGCACCCGCTCGCGGCGCGACCGGGTGGCACTGAAGATGGCGGCGCCCGCGAGCGCCGCCCCCAGCGAGTACCCGATCGCCGCCGCGCTTCCCGGCTCGTGCCCTCTCATGAAGGCGAGCAGCGTTCCGAGAGCCGCGATCTGCGCCAGAGCGAGGTCGACGAAGATCACCCGCCGCAGGATCACGTGGATGCCGAAGTAGCCGAGAATGACGACGAGAGCAGCGCAGGCGGTGAAGGGCGCGGCGAGAAACTCGAGCACATCCAGCATCGCTCAGCCCCCTTCTCCGAACGCTTCCAGCAGCCTGGTGATCCACAGATCGATCAACGCGAAGTAGTCCGGAGCCTCTTGCCCGCCGGGCTCGAGGGGCACGCGCACGACGCGGCATCCGGTCCGCTCGGCGATCGCGCGGGGCTTGTCCGGGGCGAAGTAGGTCGCCGAGAGGAGCACCCGGATCCCACCCGTTTCGATCTCCCGGATCAACTCGTGGACGTGCCGGCTCGAGGGCGGGATTCCCGGCTTCGCTTCGACATAGTCCACCACCTGCAGGCCGAAAAGATCGGTGAAGTAGATCCAGTTCTTGTGATAGGCGATGATCTTCTTTCCCCGCAGCGGCAGGGCGCGTCCGAGCCAGCCGCCGAGAGAATCGATCAGCGGGTGGCCGTCGTAGCGTTCCCGCTGCAGAAACTCGATCAGGCGTCCCTGCTCCGCCAGAGGATCGAGAACCTCGCCTCCGAGGAGATCGGCGAGCTCCTTCCCGTAGAGAGCCTCGTCGATGCGAGCCCGGAAGGCTGCGAGCCGATCCCGGTAGAACGCGGCGCCGTCCGGATCGACCCGCTCCAGCCCCGCCTCGATGTTCGCGGCGATGACCTTGGCGTTGATCGGGCTCGTATGGATATGCGGATTGCCGTAGATGTGGATATCGCCCGCCGCCCGGCTTGCGTTCGCCGGTACGTCCCGCATGTGGACGCCCTGCGCCGCGGCGACGAAGCCCGGCTGCCCGTCGCGGATCCTGCGGTTTCCCGACTTGTCGACCAGCGTCGGTGCCCAGAGCTCGAGGTCGAGACCGGTCGTCACGAACAGGTCGGCGTCCTTGAGCATCAGCGCCAGCGAAGGCTTCGGCTTGACGAAGTGGGCGTCCTCGTCGGGGCGCGAGATCGATCGCGCCTCGATGCGCTCTCCGCCGACCTCGCGGGCGATGGCGGCGTAGGAGGGCAGCGTGGTGACCACCTTCACCTTCTCCGCCGCATGTCCGGCGGCGGCGAAGGCCAGCAGGATGACGCCGGCAAGCGGCACGGTGTTGCGGATCATCGTCGTCCCTCCTCAGTAGGACTCGTGCTTGTGCGGGCCGGCGGCCCACGTCAGTTGGAACCGGATCCGGTGGTCGTCGTCCCCTGTCAGCGGATCGTGGCGAAGCTGGTAGGCCAGCCGGAGCCGCACGAACTCGCTCTGCCACCACGAGAGATAAGGCTCGATCGCCCACGTGCCGAGGGACGGGACCTCCGGATCGAACACACGGTCGTAGCGGAGACCGGTGTAGAGATTCCTCCGCACCAGCCCTTCGAGGTAGGAGTACCCGCCCCAGGCCCGCGCGACCGGCCCGCCGGCGGCCTCCCTCGCCGACCGCGCGATCTCCGTTCGCCAGATGAACTCTCTGTACTTGGCCCGTGCAGGCGGCTGCCAGTGGAGGGTGACGTCGCTCCCGAGCACCGTCGCCCCGAGGCCGGGCGCCCGCGTCCCGGTCACGGCGGAAAGACCCCATTCGAGGTACGTGGCGGGGGAAAGGTCCCAGTAGCTCCTGACGTGGGCGAGTCCCGACAGCCGCTCGAAGGACCCTCCCGAGAAGAGCTCGGAGGAGCCGTCGGTGACCTGGAGGGTGATCTCGCTCGCCGTCGACCAGCCGTGCGGGAGCAGCCAGTCGACCGAGACACCGGTCTGCGCGAGCCCCTCCGGACCGAAGAAGGTCTCGTAGACCAGCGGGTAGTCGACCTGGGGCAGCGCGTGGAGGTGGTGGCGGTTGAGCGCTCCGAACGTCTGGCGCATCTTCCCCGCGCGCAGCGTCAGACCGGGCGCGAGCCCCGTGTAGCGGACGTAACCCTCTTCGATGTCGACCTCTCCGCCGCCGATCGCCAGGGTCAGCTTCGTCGAGGAAAACGGATCCAGCGCCGATTGCAGGTCGAGCTCGAACTCGCGCGCATCGAACCGCTGGCCCGGCCCCGACGCGGCGGCGACCACGTCACCCGTCAGCGAGATCTCCGGGTTCAACCGGTTGAGGTTTCGCTCGTGCCCCACGGCGACCGCCGGTGGAGGCGCCTGCGCGGCCGCCTGCGCCCCGCCGGCGGCGGCTCGCGCCGCCGCCCGAAGGCGTGCGATCTCGTCCGCCGGTGCGGCCGCCCGGGTGCCGGCATCCCGCCCTTTCTTCTCGAGTTCCGCGATCCGGCGCTCGAGCCGGGCGATCCTCTCTTCGTACGCCGCCCGCATCGCCTCCATCCGCTCCTCGAGGCGGGCCAGCTGCGCTTCGAGTTCACGAACCCCTTCGGCGGCCCGCGCGGGCACCAGGACAGCGCTAAAGACCAGGGCCAGGGCGGCGAGGGCGCGCCCGCCCCGAACCGGCCCGAACACTTTCGCTCTCGTCAATCTCCTCCCTCCTCACGCGCGCGGCGCCGGTCGTCCCGCGCCGCCAAGAAGACAGCGTCCGCCCCGTCCGGGGCCGCTCTTTCAACGCAACGCCGTCCGCGCGAGGGGTGGAGCGCGGGCCTGCCAGGGCCCGCGGACCGGTTCTTGGAGGCCGAGGAGCTCGCCGGGAGGCGGAGTGGGGCCGCACGCGGTCGTCCGCACCTCCGCCGACGGCGTGCCCTCGGCGAGCTTCCCATGGGCGAGGATGCAGGCGGTGCAGAAGGTCGCAGCCGCCGGTGCCGCCGCCACCGCGGGGCGCCCCGGGTCCGGCCATCCGTGGGTGTGAAGGTCGGCCCCGAAGCACGCCCCGACGATCAGAAGGGCGGCAACGACGCTGACCAGGACGCGACCCGCTGACCGCAAGCGTGGGCCTCCGCGGCGTCCCCGCCCGGGCCGCCGGTCGCGGTGGGCGGGACGTGGTGCCAGCCTACCGGGAGCCCACCGCCGGGGCAAAGCCGCACCCGGCGGCCGGAACCTATATTCCCCGGGGACTCTCCGGGGAAAGGGGCCATGCCGCGGCGAACCGTCTCCGTCCTCGCCATCCTGATCCTCCTGTCGCCGGCGGTCTTCGTCCCGGCGCAGGCCCACGCGCCGGTGCGCCCGCGCCCCGCCGCCCGCACCATCCGCGGCCTTCCCAGCCTCGTCTGGGGCTGCCCGATGTGCGAGACGGTCCGACAGCCGTTCCCCGGGCGATGCCCCAAGTGCGGGATGGCGCTCGTTCCCATCGGAGCGGGGACCGGGCGCCCGGGCGGCGGTGAGCGTCGGCTCGCGCTCATGCCGGGGGTCCCGGACTGGCTCTTCTTCACCGGAGCCCTGGGAACGCTCGTCGTCTCCTTCGCCGTAGTCGATCGCGCTGGGCGCCGCCGGCGCGGCCGCGGCCGTCCGCGCCTCGATCTTCTCCGGTGGGCCCCCCTCCGCCACGCGATCCGCAGCCGGATCCTCCAGCGCGCGCTCCAGTCCTCGGTCCTCGTCCTCTTCCTGCTCGTCCTCGCCGCCGGTTTCGCGGGAAACCAGCGCCCGGAGCGGAACATCGCTCCGGTGCTCACCTGGACGATCTGGTGGACGTGGCTGGCGTTCGTGATCCTTTTCCTCGGGAAGATCTGGTGCACCGCCTGCCCCTTCGTCACCATCGCCGACGGGATCGCCGCTTTGGGCCGGCTGCGGCGCTCGGGGCGGCCGTTCGGCCTCGGGCTGCGCTGGCCGCGCCGCCTCCGGAACATCTGGCCGGCGACCGCTCTGTTCGTCGGGCTCACCTGGCTCGAGCTCGGTTACGGCGTCACGACGAAGCCGTGGCTGACGGCGGTCCTCGGCGTCGCGATGGTGGCGATGGCCACCGCCTCGGTGTTGATCTTCGAGCGACGCGCCTTCTGCCGGTACGCCTGCCTCGTCGGCCGCGTGAGCGGGTTGTATGCGCTGTGCGCGTCGAGCGAGCTCCGCGCCCGCGACCGGAACGTCTGCCGGGAGTGCGCGACCCGCGATTGCTACCACGGCGCGCCCGGAGCGGCCCCCTGCCCCACCCACCAGTACCTCGGGGCCATGGAGGTCAACACCTACTGCACCCTGTGCTTCGAGTGCGTCCGCTCGTGCCCGCACGACAACGTGGCCTGGAACGCCCGGCTCCCCGGTGCGGACCTCGTCGAGTCCCGCCGATACCGTGCCGACGAAGCCTACCTGGCCGTGATCATGCTCTCGATGAGCGCGTTCCACGGGCTGACCATGACGCCGTCGTGGGATCGCCTGGTCGAGGCGATCTCGACCCGAACCGGGCTGTCGGAGCTGGGCGCCTTCACCGTGGGGATGGCGGGGATGCTCGCGCTGCCGATCGCCGTCTTCTTCGGTCTTTGCCTCCTGATGAAGGCCGTCACCGGCGATCGGGAACATCCTGTCCGGCAGCTCTTCATCCGCTTCGCCTACTCGCTGTTGCCCATCGCCCTTTGCTACCACCTGGCGCACAACCTGCAGCACGTCTTCTTCGAGGGGATGAAGCTCGTCCGAATCGCCTCCGATCCGTTCGGCTGGGGATGGGATCTGTTCGGCACGGCGAGGATGCCGATCGATGCCGTCCTGCCGGTGCAAGTCGGCTGGGCGATCCAGGTCCTGCTCGTTCTCGGCGGCCACATCTTCGGCATCGTCGTCGCCCACCGAGCCGCCGCCTCGCTCTACCCCGAGCCGGGCCGCGCCCTCCGCAGCCAGCTCCCGATGCTCGCCGGCATGCTCGCCTTCTCGTTCCAGAGTCTGTGGCTCCTGGCCCAGCCGATGATGATGCGGACGGCGATGTGACGGCGCCGATCCCGGCGGGGCGGCGCTGGTGGCCGTCGCGCCGGCTCGCTAATCTCGTCGCGTGAGCTCGTCGTCCCCCAGCGTCCCCGGCGGCATTCCCCCGTTCCGCCGGCTCAGCGTGCGGATCCTGTCGGTGATGGTGCTGTCGATCGTCGTGATCGAGCTGGCGGTGCTCGTGCCGATGACGCTGCACTTCCGCCGCGAGCGCCGCGATCACTTCTACGCCCTCGCCGCCGCCGCCGCCGGGCGCGCGGCGCCCTCGATCGCCGGCGCCCTCGGCGACGCCGCGCGGGATCCGGCCCTGATCCGGGAGGTGATGCCGGAAGGTCCGGGACTCCGGGCGCTCTACGGGGCGGGCGGCCGGCTTCTCTGGGCCGATCCCGGCTGGCCCCGGGAGACGGCCGAGGAGATCGTCCGCCGCACCGACCCGGCCGGCGGCATCGCCGAAGGGGAGCACGGCGGCCTCTGCTACGTCCTCTACCCCCTCCGGGCGGCCGATGGGAGCCTCGCGGGAAGGCTCGCCATCGTCGAGAGCGGCTCCCGGCTCCGCCGCGAGACGGTCGGGTACGTCCTGCGGGTGCTGGGCTTGGTGCTGCTCATCTGCCTGTTCACGTCGGTGACCGTTTTCGTCTACCTGCGGCGGGCGGTCCTGCGGCCGATCGAGGCGATCGTGCGCGCGAACATCGCCAGCGCGGGGGATCCGGGAGCCGCCGAACTCGTTCCCGAGTCCCTCGCCGCCAGAAACGAGCTCGGGGAGATCATCCGCACGCGGAACCGGATGCTCGAGAGCCTGCGCGCCGCGCGCGAGGAGATCCTCCGGCAGAACGAGCAGCTCGAGCGGTGGAACCGGATGCTGGAGCGGCGCGTCGAGGAGCGCACGGAGCAGCTCCGCGCCGCGCGAGAGCGGGCCGTGCAGGCCGAGAAGCTGGCCGAGATCGGCCGGCTCGCGGCCAGCGTGGCGCACGAAGTGAACAACCCGCTCGGGATCATCGCCGCGAGCGCCGAAGACCTTCGCCGGCACCTCGCCGCTCTGCCGGACCGGGATGCGGGCGCCGAGCGGCCGTTCCAGATCATCCTCTCGCAGGTGGAGCGCTGCCGCCGGATCATCGACGCGCTGCTCAACTTCTCGCGCCGGACCGCGTGCGAGCCGGAACGCATCGAGGTCGGCCCGTTTCTCGCCCGGACGGTGGAACTCGTCAGGAGGCGGGCCGAACGGGAGGGGAAGGCCATCGAGCTGGCGGTCGACGACGGACGGGCCCGGGTGCTGGCGATGCCGACGCAGCTCCAGCAATCGCTGGTGAATCTGCTGGAGAACGCTCTCGACGCCAGCCCGCCGGGCGCCCCGGTCGTCGTCGGCGCCCGCCGGCGCGGGACCGGCACCGTCGAGATCTACGTCTGCGATCGCGGTCCCGGCATGGAGCCCGATGTGCAACGGCAGATCTTCGAGCCGTTCTACACGACGAAGGAACCCGGACGCGGCGCCGGCATGGGACTGACGATCGCCTCCCAGTTCGTCCGGGCGCAGGGGGGAACCCTGACGTGCGAGTCGGAACCGGGGCGAGGCAGCACTTTCCGGATCGGCCTGCCGGCCGTGGAGGAATCCGATCGTGGGCCGGAAGATTCGCCTGCTGATTCTCGATGACGAAGCGCTGTTCCTCGAGACCCTCGCGCGGATTTTCGGCCGCGAGGGCTTCGAGGTGACCACCACCTCCGTCGGCTCGGCGGCGATCCAGCACATCGAACGCAACCCGGTGGATGTGGTGCTGGCGGACGTGGTGATGCCGGGTATGGACGGGCTGACCTTCCTCGAGCACGTCCGGTCCCGGCCCGATCCTCCCGAAGTCGTCATGCTCACGGCCCACGCAACGGTCGAGACGGCTGTTCGGGCGATGAAGGCCGGGGCCTACGACTATCTCCAGAAGCCGGCGCGCGTGGAGGAGATCGAGAAGGTCGTCCAGCGGGCGTACGAGCACCGCCGCCTCATGCTCGAGAACCGCCGGCTGGCCCGGATGCTGGACAGGGTGGATCCCTATCGCGACCTCGTCGGGGACAGCCCCAAGATCCGGGAACTTCGCGAGCTGATCGAGCGGGTGGCGCCGACGGAGACCACCGTGCTGATCACCGGGGAGAGCGGCACCGGCAAGGAGCTGGTGGCCCGGAAGATCCACGCGGCGAGCCCGCGCGCCGACGGCCCGTTCCTGGCCGTCAATTGCGGCTCTTTGCGGCCCGAACTGCTGGAGAACGAGCTGTTCGGACATGTCGCCGGCGCCTTCACCGGGGCCACGCGGTCCGCGGCCGGCCTGTTCGAGGAAGCGGACGGCGGCACGCTGCTGATCGACGAGATCGGCGAGATGGAGCTCGGCATTCAACCCTCGCTCCTGCGCGTGCTCGAAACGGGCGAGTTCAAGCGACTGGGCCAGCCGAAGCCACGCCGGACCAACGCCCGTGTGCTGGCCGCCACGAACCGGGATCTCGCGCGGGACGTCGAGGCCGGTCGCTTCCGGCGCGACCTTTTCTACCGGCTAAACGTCTTCACCATCCATGTGCCCCCGTTGCGCGAGAGGCGGGAGGACATACCGGCCCTCGCCGAGCACTTCCTCCGGTGGCTCGAGCCGGAGCGGCCGGAACCGCGCCGGCTGACGCCACGGGCCCTCGAGGCGCTCCGCGCCCACGACTGGCCCGGCAACGTCCGCGAGCTCCGCAATGCGATCGAGCGCGGGCTGATCATGGCGCGCGGCGACACGATCGACGTCGGCGATCTCCCGCCCCTCCGCCCGGGTTCCGCGGCGCCGGCCCCGGAGGCGCCCCGGCGGCCGGCTCCCCCGGCCGTAAGGGAAGGCGCCGGGGACGGGGAGTTCCTTCCGCTCGCGGAGCTCGAGGCGCGCCAGATCCGCGAGGCGCTCGAGCGGACGGGAGGGAACAAGACCGCCGCTGCGCGGTTGCTGGGCATCAGCCTGCGGTCGCTGTACACCAAGCTGGCGCGGCACGGGATCGAATCCACCCCCGGAACGTAGACCGTTCCGGTCGACGCGCCCGGAGACCGGGGCACCCGCGCTGGGCGGACCGCTCCACAAGTCGATGGTTCCCAAGAGCTTGAGCTTGGGTCCGACCGGGCGCGCGGCTGGCATCGCGCTTGCGAAGGAGAGGGCGGAGAGACCGGGTCAGGACTCCTCCCTTCCCCATCGCGCAGCCCGGTCCCTTCCCCGCCGGACCGGCGATCGGCGCCGTCCGGCGGGCCTTTTCCCCGCGCCGCCCGCTGGCCGCGTCAGGAGAGCCGATGCCGCGCCGACCGACGACCGACACACCCATGGCCCTCGACGCCCTGCTGAACCGCTTCGGCGGCCCCGAACCGGCGGGTGAAGCCACGGCCTGGCT
>RFHH01000224.1 GCA_003696075.1 Acidobacteriota bacterium | reverse complement strand
GTTCGATGCCGCCGCGCGCGGGCTCGCCGTTCCTGGCCGAAAGTTTCGGACGCGGCGTTCCGCCGCGGGCGGGTCCGGGCGGACCGGGGTTTCGAGACCAGAGCGTTTCTCCGGGCGTTGCGGGCCGCGTCACGGCTCGGCTGCCGGGAGGTCTCGGCCGCTTGCCGCCGGCACGGCCGAAGGGTCGTGGCTGGGCGGCGCGGCGTCCGGACCGTGCGAGCGAACGACCGTGCGGTGCCGAACAGAGCGTTGCCCGGCGAGGGCTGCGTCCGGCCGGCACGGCCGCCGGTCGCGGCGGTCGCGCCCGCCGCGGCGGGCGCCCTCGGCGCACGGCAGGAGGCCGGTTTCGCCTTCCGCTCGCTGCGCGCCTGTCCGGGTGCCGTTCCGGGCCGCTAGAATGCGACCCGCCGCTAGCCCGGAGGTGGAGCGGTGCTGAGAAAGCGCATCCCTCTGCGCGGAAGGGTGGAGAGGTTCCGCCTCGAGTCGCGCGTGCTGCGCGGGAACCCGCTGGGCGATCCCCACGTCCGCGAGGTCGCGGTCTACCTTCCGCCGGAGTACGAACGCGAGCCGGACCGGCGTTTTCCGGTCTTCGTCGACCTGGTCGGTTTCCTGGGAAGCGGCCCAGCCCATCTCAACTGGAGGGCGTTCGACGAGAACGTCCCGGAACGGTTGGAACGTCTCGTGCGGCGCGGGGAGATGGGCCCCGTCATCGCGGTCTTCCCCGACTGCTGGACCCGTCTCGGCGGCAACCAGTACATCAACTCGCCGGCGGTCGGCCGCTATGCCGACTACCTGGTGCGGGAGGTCCTGCCTGCCGTCGACGAGCGGTACCGGACCTTCGGCGACGCCCGTCACCGGGCGGTGTTCGGGAAGTCCTCGGGGGGGTACGGCGCGATCGTGCACGGAATGCGTTACGCCCGGCACTGGGGCGCGATCGCGTGCCACTCGGGCGACATGTACTTCGAGTTCTGCTACGGGCACGACATCCCGCGGACGCTCGACTCGCTGGCGGCCTACGGGGGCGATCCCGCCCGCTTCCTCCGCGCCTTCTACGGGAAGAAGAAACTGTCGCGGGGTGACGCGCACACGATCATGTTCCTCGCGATGGCTGCGTTCTACGATCCCGACCCCGACGCCCCGCTCGGCTTCCGGCTCCCGATGGACACTCACACCGGCGAGATCGACCGCCGCCGGTGGGCGCGCTGGCAGCGGCACGATCCGATCAGACTCGTCGATCGCGAGGCGTGCCGGCGGCAGCTCCGTTCCCTCTCCGGCATCTACATCGACTGCGGCCGGCGCGACCAGTACTACATGCACTACGGCGCCCGAATCCTGCACAGGAAGCTGCGGCAGTACGGAATTCCGCACCGCTACGAGGAGTTCGACGACGATCACTCCGGAATCGACTACCGGCTCGACGTGAGCCTTCCGTGGCTCTACCGGAGGATCATGGGAGGGCGCCGCGGGCGCGCCCGGGCCTAGAATGGTGGCCCGAGGCGCGTGCCGGACCACCTGGCCGGACGCTCGGTGTCGAGGAGGCAGCGATGGACAAGAACGTCGGAACCGCCGACCGTGTCGCCCGCGTGATCGTGGGGCTCGTGCTGCTCGCCCTCGTCTTCGTCATCGAGGGGCCATGGCGGTGGATCGGGCTGATCGGGATCGTGCCGCTGGCCACCGCGGCGCTGGGCACCTGTCCCCTGTACACGTTGCTCGGGATCCGCACCTGCCAGGCCGACAAGAGCTGACGGCGATCGCCCGGGCGAACCGCGGCCCGCGGGCGGCCGGACGTCGCGGAGCCGGGAGGCCCCTCGGCGCCGTCGCCGCCCCCGGGGCGCCGGGGATCCGAGGCTCCCTCGGGGAAGTCCCGCCGCGGGCGCTGCGGGAAGGATTTCGGCTCGGTCGCCCCTGAGCCCGCCCCGAAGCCTCACGCGCCGGTACCGGCCGGCCCGCGCGGCCCGGCCTCCCCGGCGGACCCCGCCCGCCGGGGCTTCCGGCGATCGCCCCGATCCGCAGGGGCGTTCGGCCGGTCGGCCGGCCCCGGAGAGCGGCGGCGGAGGTCGGGCGACCGATCGTCGTCGAGGCCGAAGTTCCTCAGGATTCGCTCGCGGGCGGCCCTCGCCTCCGCGAGCGGAAGAACCATACGCCGGCCGTCGCCGACCTCGATCGCCAGCCACTCTCCCGTCGCCGTGTCGACGAGTTCCGCGAGTGCGTCGAGGTCGCGCGGGCGGACGCCGTTCACCGTCTCGACCACCAGATCCGCCCAGTCCTGGTAGCCCCGGTTGACCGGGTCCGGCAGCACCTGCTGGATGATGATCAGCTCGTGCCGGTCCGGGGTGACCACGTTGCGGTCGGTCGCCCACAGTTCGAGCTCGGCAGGGGGATCCTCGAAGTAGTCGCGCAGGTACTCGTACGAGAGCGGCTGGAAGAGGATCCCGCCGAAGACGAAGTAGCGCGGCACCTCGGCCGTGTGGCGGCCGGGCACGAGGGGCCGGTGCGGCGTCAGCTCGATCCGCGCGCGCCGGCGCTCGCCGCCGCGGAGCCACTCGAGCTCGATCGGCTCGCCGATCTGACGGGAGCGGACGGCGGCGCTCCAGTCGACGCGGCCGATTCCGGGAAGGTCCACCGTCAGATCGTTCGCCAGGGGGCGGCCGCCGATCGACAGCAGCACGTCGCCGGGCCTCAGGACCTCGTCCGCCGGGCCGCCGTCATCGACACGGATGACCAGCCCTCCGCTCGTTCCGGGCGGCATCCCGAGGTACTCCCGGAGCGCCGGACTCCCCAGGTCCTGCAGCCTGACGCCCAGCCTCGGGAACCCGTCGTAGCGACCGTCGGACACGTCGTCGAGAAAGTGCCGGATCACCGCGGCCGGTACCAGGTAGCCGATGTTCTCCGCGTCCTCCAGCGTCTGCATGGCGATGCCGGCGAGGCGGCCCGAGGCGATCGCCGGTCCGCCGCTGTTGCCCGGATTGACCGGGGCGTCGGTCTGGACCAGCAGAAGATCTTCCGCGGAGTGGACGTAGGTGCCGACCTGCACCCTGGAGACGATCCCCGAACTGTAGGAGACGCTCTCTCCGCCGATCGGAAAGCCGTAGATCCGGAGCTCGGTGCCCGGCGCAGGCGTCGCGCCGATCGGCACCGGCTCCACCTCCGCGAGGAACCGTGGATCCTCCAGGCGGAGCAGGGCGAGGTCGCACTCGTGGCCGATGTAGGCCACCTCCGCCACCGAGCGCTCGGCGCTGAAAGCCGATTGGACCTCGATGCTGACGGCGTCGGCCACCACGTGGGCGGCCGTGAGCACCGCGCCCCGGCCGACGAGAATGCCCGCTCCGGTGACGTGCTCGACTCCCGCCTTCTGCCACGGGCTGAGCAGATCGGGCGGATCGACGTACACGTCGATCCGCACGACCGCCGGCAGGATCGTATCGTCCGCCGGGAGAACCTGTGCGACGGACGCACCGGCGGCGAGGACGAGCCACACGGCGATCGCGCACCCACGCCTCATCAGCATGTGCGCCCCCTTCGTCGATAACGCGAAAGACCGCGAACCTGAACCGCGGCAGTATATCGCGGCGCTCCACCCGTCTGCGCGCTTCGGGGAGCGAAGCGGTCGGCTCCGGCGCGAGAGCTGGCGACACGGGGCGCCCGGACCCGCCGCCGGACCGACGGCCTCACGGGACCGTTTCCCAAGGCACGCCCGGCTGCTGGTGTCCCCAGCGGGCGAGATCGTCCAAGGGGATCTCGCAGCTGCGGAAGATCTGCCAGACCGCCGCGTTCGACAGGTCGGGGTCGCCGAGAGCGGCCGAGAATCGCTCCTCGTCGATGGGCCGTCCGTCGGCGCGCGCGTCGACCGTGGCCGGCCGGTCGCCGCCCGGAACGTACGTCAGCGTCACGAGCACCTCCCGCCCGAGGCCGCGAAACACCGCCCTCTTCGCGAGCCAGCGCGCGAGGAGCCCGCCGAGGCGATCGACCTTCCGGAGGTCCTTCCCCGACCACGCTCCCCCGCCGATCGGAACGCCCGCGCCGTAGGCGTCGGCGACCAGCTTCTTGCCCGAGAGCCCGTTGTCCCCGTTCGGACCGCCGCAGACGAACATTCCGGCTCCGTTGAGCATGATGTCGGGCGTCCGGAACCGGATGCCGGCCCGCTCCACCGCTTCGTCGACGAGCCGGCGCATGCGGATCCAATCGGTCTTCTCGTGATGGTTCAGCGAGATCGACAGCGAGAGCAGCCGCCAGTTGCTCCCCGATCGGGAAACCCGCGCGAGCACCTTGCCATCCGGTCCGATCTCGCCGGCTCCCTTCTCGTTCCGCAACAGATGCAGCGCCCGTCCCAGCCGCCGCGCCACCCAGACGGCCGGCGGCAAGTGGTTCGTCTCCTCGAGATCGTTGGCATAGCCGACGGAGATCGACTGGTCGTCGCTCAGATGCCGGAGCTCCCTCTCCCCCGGCTCGAACTCTCCCTGGACGAGGCCGGTGCTGATTTGCAGCTTCTCGGGAAGGGGCCCCCACGCGCGCCCGGCCGGATCGATGCCGTAGCCCGCGCGACGGTAGGTCTCCCGCACGATCTCCGCGACGTCGAGATCCGCGAGCACCTCGCGCCGGGTGGCGATCCTCCCGGTTACGTGGAACGTGTCGAGGATGCACGCCGCTTCGAGCCCGCACTGGCCGCCCGGATCCCGCCGGCGGACCCGCTCCACGATCGCGTCGACCGCTGCGTCGCACAATTTGTCCGGGTGTCCCGGAAGGACATGTTCCGCGGTCTCGATGCTCTCGCCCGTCATGGCACGACCTCCCGTACTTTCGTCTAGCCGATCGGCGGCAGTTGGAAGACCCTCCCGCGGCCGAAACCGGCCATGAATTGCCGATCCCCTTCAGCGAACAGGGCCACGGCGACCCGCGTCTTGGTGAGTCTCTTCCGGTGTTCCTCGGGGACCTCGCCGACGAAGCCGTCCGTGACGATCAAAGCGCGCCGGATGCTGTTCCGGATCATGTGCTCGGTCACGCAAGCGATTTCCGTTCCGTAGGTGCTGAGGACCCTTCCCCGTCTCAGCTCGTCGAAGGAAATGTCCTTCACCTCGGTGCTGAACAGGTGCACCTTGTCGGCGATCCAGTTCTTGAGAGGCAACAAGGCCTGGTACATGACCGGTACCAGGGCGCTGACGCTCCCGCTGACATCGAGGTAGACATGGGCTCGCTCGCAGGACACCCGGCTCGTGTGGTGCAGGTCGGCCGCGTAGAAAAGCACGGGAAGTCCGAGGGCCGCCCTCGCCTCCGCCGCGCGATCCGGCCGGGTGCGGTAGGGGAGCGGGACGCGGCAGACGGAGTCGGCGCGTCCGAGGTGACCCGGCTCCGTACCGAGGTCCGCCACCGAGAGGATCGCTTTCCGGAGAATCCTCCTGGTTGCCGCGTTCGCATCGCCAAGCGCGATCGAGCCCTCTGCCAGATCGCCTCCGAGGTCCCGTCCGGAAGCCCGGGTTTCGCGCGGCCACTCGGCGATGACCCGTTCCACGGCCTCGATGAGGTCGCTTCGCGCGTCAGCGTCCCCGCCCGCGTCGTCCGGATCTCCGTGGTTCCCGAGAAGGAGGGGCCAGTCTTCTCCTGCCGCCGGAGCGGACTCCGGATGCCCGTCGCGTCGCTCCTGCCGGCTGTCGCCGGTGTTGCCCGCGGTGCCACCTTCTCGATTCGGTCCGCCTTCGCCCCCGGACTCGGACGGACGGGTGCCGGAGGCGCCACTCTCCGGCTTTCTCCCCGAGGGGTCCGTTCCCGGTAAACCCGCGGGGGAGCTCTGCTCGTCCTTGTCGCCCGGTTCGTTCCCGGCACAGTTCTTCGCCGCGCCCTCGCCGAGCTTCTTGACGGCCGGGGCGACGGCGGCCGCCACGAGCGAGAAAAGCTCGGAGTAGGTCGCGCTGCCGTTCTTGTAGAGAGCACGGTGAGCGGCCCCGGCGGCGCCGTCCAGAATCCACCTCACGCGTCTCGTTCCCCAGCCGGGCGGCGGCCGCAGCAGCGCTTCCGGGAGCACGTCGGGCCGGTACAACCTCCGGAAGAGCAGTGTGTGCTCGAGGTCTCGGAATTCCCTGCAGAGCTGGGCATTGATGACGGCATCGAAGACGAGGTTCTGCTCCGGCGTGACGCGGGGGAAAAGGCGCGTGTGCCCCAGCAGGATGTGGTACAGCTCGTGCATCACGAGCATCGCCAGCGCCCCGTCCGTGGGACAGTGAAGCCGGACGAAGTCGGGGTTGATCAGCAGCCGGGAGCGTAACCCGAGGGTCACGCATGCGGTGTCGACCTCCGTCGACATCTCGATCGACAGCAGCGACAGCAGCTTCGCGTATGTCGGGTGCGTCGGCGGAATCGCCGCCAGGATGCGTTCCTGGATTTCCCTCGACCGTTCCTTCGCTTCGCAGACCATCACCGTTTCTCCTGTTCGGCGCCGACGCGGTAGAAGGCGACGACTCCTCCGTGGTTGACGATCGGCTCGACGCTCGGGCTCCTGATCGCCAGGAACAGGGGACCCGACAGGCGGCTCAGCAGGACCAGGGCGGCGGCGGAAGACCGGACGCGCCGCACGCGTTTGTGGGGCCAGCGGGGGAACCGGCGGGCGAGCGCGACGCGCGGAAGCCCCAGACGGGCGGGATCCTGGGCGGCGAGGCGGTCGAGGAGTTCGTCCGTCGCCGCTTCGACGGTCAGGCGCGTCGTCCCGGTCACGGAGCCACCCGACCATGACCGTGCCAATTTCAGGGCGGCGAGCAGCCTTTCCCGAGGACTCAGAGAGTTCCAGTCCTTCCCGCACAACAGGGACAGGTCCAAAAAGCCGATCAACTTGCAACCGGCGCCCGTTCCCTGCTCCGCCCTTGCCGCTCCTTTTCGCAGCGGGGACACGGTGATGGAGAGCCGCGGAGGCGCGGACATGTTGTGCAGAGCACGGCCCGCCTCGAGAGCGCTGTCGGTGGTTTCCCTCATGGCGACACTCAGGCGGCCAGAGACCGTCCGTCGCCTCGGAGCAGCTCCCGGAGCTCGCGGAAGCGGGCGACGAGCGCGTCCGGATCGAAGGTCTCCTTCTCGACGAGGAAAAGGGTCATCAGCGCGTTGGCGAGCTCGACTCTGTCGGGGTCGTCGGATTTCTGCAGGGCGGTGACCGTCGACAGAACCTTGCTCCAGGAGTGGGCCTTCGCACGGGACATCGACTGGTGGTGGGACTCCTCCACGGAGAAGGCCAGGACTCCGGACAACGGTTGGGTCAGGATCTCGAGCGCGGGCGCATTGATCCGGTCGCCGTCGGCGAGCAGGGGAGAGAGAAGGATCGACAGCAGGTACCGCTCGGGCTTCGTCGAGCGGGCGAGGCAATCGCACAGGACCGAGCTGAGCTCGTCCCTGCCGATCGACCCGGGGGGCGCCTTGGCGGCGAGGATCGCCCGCCTGGAGGGGTCGATTTCCGCACGGATGGCGTGCCAGACGCTGCTGGGGTTCTCACCGGCGGTCTGGCACGCGGCGTTGTGGATGCTCCGCAACACGGACGAAGTGGGACGCCGCCCGTATGCGGGATGCGGAAGGCCGCTCGCGAGGGCCTCGAAGGCGGCGTCGTCGAGGCGCGCCGGAATCCGAAGCGCCTTGCAGGCCGCCCAGACCGACCGCGCCGAGCGAACGAGGAAGACGGCCCGGCGGCCGCTGATGGGGAACCCGGCCTCCCTGAGGGGGATCAGCAGCGCGTCGGTCCAGGCCTCGAGCCAATCGTCGTCCAGAGGATGGGAGTCGGCCAGATGGTCGCGAGTCCTCCGCACCAGCTCGCGGAGATCGGTGCCCCGGGGCCCGGGGTCGCGCTGCGTGGCGATCAACGCGCGGCGGGCCCGAACGGACATCTCATAGATCCCCGGCACCGTCACCACGTACGCGAACCGGTCGGCGAGAGCTGGGTCGAGGGGCAGCGAGCCGGCGTAGATCTCTTCGCTCTCTTTGTCGCTCTCGTCGGTGCACGGGGGGTTCATCGCGGCCCACCGATACCGAAGCTTCGGGAGGGGAACTCCTTGAACCTTGCGCTCGTGGACGAGCGAGAAGAGCTTGTTCTGAGTTTCGGGGCGGCAGCGGGAGATCTCGTCGAGGAACACCGACTCGGCACCCCAGATGCTGGCCGGCGTCTCGACGAACTCGATGCGCTTCCGCTCGGCGTCCGGCATCGGATAGCCGAGCAGGTCGTCGAAGCTGATCAGGCTGGCGTTGTAGTGGCGGTGCTCGAGGCCGAGTGCGGCAGCGATCCTGTTGAGAAGCTCCGACTTCCCGGTGCCGTGCGGTCCGATGAGCAGGAGGGGCCGCTCGTCGGCCAGGGCCGCGAGAACGATCGGATCGAGGTGATCGAGGCCATGCAGGCCGAGCGAGCGCAGCAGGCGCTCGGGACGGGCCTTCGCCTTCTCCATCGTGTCCCTCCTTCCCCCCGGCCGAGTTCGTCCAGCCGGTCCCGGGGGAAGGGGGGACCCAGCTGACGCTTTAGCAGCATTTGTGAATCGCCCTGCAAGCTGTCAGATCAAATCGGCGATCGCGCCGGGGC
>RFHH01000223.1 GCA_003696075.1 Acidobacteriota bacterium | reverse complement strand
TCCCGCCCTCCAGCGTCAGGTAGCGCGTCTCCCGGTCGGCCAGGGGGTCCGCGAGGGGGTCGCTCAGAACCATCTTCACCCGGCCCGCGGGAAGATGGGCGAAAGCGAACCGGCCGTCGTCTCCGGTCGTCGTTCGGCGCCTCCATCCGGGTCCGGACACCTCGACCCGCCATCCCGCGACGGCATGCTCCTCGTCGGAGAGAAGGACACCTTCGAGCGCGGCCCCCGGGCCCAGGAGCACGGTCCGCTCGCGGTCCGCGAGAAGCGTCACGACTACGGGGGCATAGTCCGGATGGCTGACGCTCACCTCGACTCGCGTGCCTTCGGAGGCCTCGCAAACCTCGAAGCGGCCGTCGATGCCGCTCGTCGCCAGCACCTCGGGTTCCTGCGTGGGGCCCGCCGGCTCGTCCGATTCGGTCGCCGCGATGACCGCCCCGGGCACCGGCTCCTCCGTTTCGGCATCGAGCACCAGCCCGCGCGCGCATTCGGCAGGCTCGAGTTCGATCGTGAGCTGATCCGCGGTACTGTCTTCCACGCGAACTTCGCCGGCGAAAGAGCGGTGACCCCGGCTCCGCGCTCGAATCAGGTAGTCGCCCGGCGGAAGACCGTCGATCCGGAGGTGCCCGCTCCCATCCTCCGAGCGCCGGGGTCGCATCAACGCGAGGGTCCGTTCGTCGAAGCTTTGCGGGTCGAGCAACGCCGGCCATACCGACACGGTGAACGAGGTGAGCGGTGCGCCGGTTGCGGCGTCGAACGCGCGGATGTCGATGCTCCCGCCGCGGCGAAGCCGAACGGTGCGGGCCGGGCCCGGCACGTCGACGGCGTCGAGCCAGAGTGGCCGGTATCCAGGAGCTTCGACCTTGAGGCCGTACCGCCCTCGCGCCACGCCCGCGACCACGGCCGTGCCGTCGCTCTCCGACGAGGCCCGGGCGACGACCTTGCTTCCCCAACCTCTCGCGTGAAGGCGCACCGCCGCCCCGGCCACCGGCGCGCCACTTTCGTCGGTGACCCTCAGCCCCAGTCGCTGCGCCCGCTCGAGACGAACCGGCCCCAGCTCCGGGGAGCCGGCCGCGGAGACGACATGCACGTTTTCGATCGTTTCCGGCAGCGATCCCTCCGCGGAGACGACGAGATGGTACCGCCCCTCGGGAAGCCGGAGACTGGCGCAGCGGGACGGGGCCGGGCCTTCCGCTTCGAGGAACCGCAGCGCCGTGAGGCGCTCCGCGACGAGGTTCGCCGAGCGCGCGGCGATCCGGAGAGCTTCGACCGGCTGGTGGCTGTCTTTCCACTCGGCGCACACCGCGACCGGAACGGTCTCCGAAACGACGATGCGCGCGGGGTTTTCGGTCGCCGGAACGGTAGCGAAACCGATGCGGTGGTCGCCGGTTCTGGCGGCGACGAACAGTGTCGCTCCGGCGGGCACGGGGCCGATTTCGAAGCGGCCCGCATCGTCCGTCCGTCCCGCGACGACCGAGGCGGGATCGATCGGTTCACCACCGGCGATCGGGGCGGCGCGGACATCCGCGCCGGCCACCGGCCGTCCGCCCCCGTTCCGGACCTCGCCCGCCAGCCGGATCGCACGTGCCGCGGAGAGCACGATATCGGATCCCGCGGCGGGCAGTTCGACGGCATATCGAAGCGAGGCATAGCCTTCGGCGTGAACCTCGAGCGTGACCGCTCCCGGGTCGAGACCGTCGAAGCGGAAGTCGCCCGCAGCCCCGGTCTCGGCCTCCGCGAGGAGCGCGCCGTCGGCGCCGCGAAGGAGCACACGGGCGCCCGAGATCGGCCGGTGCGTCGCTCGGTCGATCAGGTGCCCGGCGCAAGCCGGCTTCGGTGCCAGGACGACCCGGAGACGCGAGGCGGCCCCCCCGACGGCCACGCGCCGATCGAAGAACCCCGGCGCGCGCACCGTGATCGCCGATGTCGCGTCCGTGTCGGCGGTGACGGCGAAGCGGCCGTCGGGGTCGACCGGGACGGCCTTCTCCCCACCGGGCCCGGAGAGCACGACGGAGGCCGTCCCGATGGCGGTACCGCCGGGCGAGACGACGATCCCCTCGATGCGGCGCGCCGCCGACTCGGCATCGGCCGCGGCGATCGTCAGAACCAGGAACGCGGAGGCGAGGAACCGCCCGGCCGAGCGCTTTCCGCCCCCGCCGGTTCGCCGGAGCCTTCCGCGAGCCGGACGCGGCGACCCGGAGTTCGGCCGCCGGTCCGCTGCGGCACCGGGTGCCGTCATGCGCGTCCGCCGGCGGCGCCGGGCCCGCGGTCGCGCGGGGACGCCGCGCAGGCCCCGGAACTCCGGAGGCTCCGCGTCCAGATTCCGACCGGGGTCACGAGCCGTCGCCGCGCCGGCGCGAGAGCGGCCTCGGACTCCGGCTGGACGACGCCGCCACCGCCCCCGGGCGTCGCCTCGCAGTGCCCGCGCAGCTTGCAGCGGCGGAACTTCCACAGCCGCCACGACGAACAGCGCTCCGCTCCGTTACCGTCGGCGGCCTGGCACACGTGGTCGGCGGAGCATGTCACGCACGCTCGGGCCGGGACGGTGCCTGCGCAGAAGATCACGAAGAACAGAGAAGCGGCGAGAAGAACGTGACGCTTCATGGCCTGTCCTCCCAACCGATTCTTCGCTCTCCTTATACATCCTGCTGCGGGGGCCGGAGGGGGATTCCGCGTTCCTGGATCCGAAAGCGAAGAGCGCCGCGTTCCATGATCCTGGACGCTGCCGGCGCTCCGTCCGTGCGGGGTTT
>RFHH01000222.1 GCA_003696075.1 Acidobacteriota bacterium | reverse complement strand
TTCGGGGGGCGGGCGCAGGCCTGCCGGCAAGCGCCCGCGAGCTCCCCTTGGGGGCAGACGAACCGACGGCCTTTCCCCGGGGCGCGGCGCCGCAGCCGGCGCGAGGCGCTGGCCCGAGGATGCGCTTCGCGCTCGACGCGCCCGGCGGTCGCCTTCTGCCGGCCCGCCCGCGCACCCCCGATAATGGCCGCCATGCCGGCCCTCGAACTGGTCGAAAGGTCTCCCCGCTTCCTCTGGGACGAAGCGATCCGGCGACTTTGCGTGGTGGCCGACTCCGCCGGCGGTCCCGTTTCCCAGATCGTCCTCGCGCCCTCGCTCGAGGTCGCCCGGGCGCTTCTCCGCGAGACGGCGCGGCGCGCGGGCTCTCTTGCCGGCGGCGTGCCCGCCACCTTTCCCGACCTCGCGCGGGATCTCGCGGCCCCTTTCGACGAGCGCCGCGCGATGGCCGATGACGAGGTCGATCTGGTGGTCGCCGAACTCCTGCGCCGCGACCCGGGACCGCTTGGGGAGCGGGCGGGGCGGCCGGCGGTGATCCGGGCGGTGGCGCGCTCGTTGCGCGATCTGCGCGAGGCGGGGGCGGAGGATCTGCCGCCCGCAGCGGAGCTGGAGCCGGAGCTCCGTTCCGCCGCGCCGCGCCTCGAGCATCTGCGGCGGCTCCTTCGCGAGTACCGGAGGTTGCTCGACCGCCACCGCCTCGCCGACGACGCGGCGCTGTACCGGGCGGCGGCGAAGGCCGGCCCGCCTCCGGGCCTTCGCCACGTCCTGGTGCACGCCGTGTACGACATCACCGCCGTCCAACGCGATCTCGTCGCCTCCCTGGCGCGCACCGCGGACGTGACGTGGCTCCTCCCGGTCCCGCCCCCCGATTCGCCGGCCGCGGAGATCGTCGAGCGCACCGCGCAGATTCTCGAAAGCCACGGTTTTCGGAGGGACCGCGCGGAGAGGGAGCCCCCCGGAACGCCGGCCGAGCCGGCGGTTCGCATCCTCGCCTGTCCCGGGGAGGAGGCGCAGGCGCGCGAAGTGGCGCGCGACATCCTCGCGGCGGCCGGCGAGGTTCCGTTCGGGGAGATGGCCGTCCTCCTCTCCGACCGGGAGGCCCTCGAGCGGCCGGTCCTCGCGGCGCTCCAGCGCGCGGGCGTGCCGGTCGCGGGCGACCACGCCGAGAGATGGGAGGACCGGCCTTCGGGCCGGGCCCTTTCGGCCGTGGCCGAACTCCTCGCGGGGGAGGCGCGGCCGGAGGCGGCGGCCTGCCTTCTGGCGGCGGGTGACGAGGAAGCCCTCCCCCCCGGCCGCGTTCCGGCGCTGCTCCGCGCCGCGGGGTGCGTGGGCCGCCCGGACGCGAAGGTCTGGGCGGAGGCGTTGGAGGGCTTTGCCGGAAGATGCGAGGCCCGCGCCGCCCGGATCCGCTCCGCCGCGGAGGACGACGACGAGGAGGTGCCCGGCGTCGCCGATCCCGCGCAGCTCGAGCGCGCGGCGGAGCGCTCGCGCCGCCTGGCGCAACGGGTGCGCGCGCTCCTCGGGAAGCTCGAGCTCGCGCGGGCCCGCGCGGAGGGCGGCGCGCTCGGGTGGCAGGAGCTGGCGGCACAGACGGCGGCGCTCGCCCGGGAAGCGGGACTGGAACCGGAGCTGTGCGAGGCGTTCGAGGAGGAGGCGGCGGCGCTCGGGGAGCGCCTCTCCGCGCTCCGGCCGCACGTCCCGCTGGCTCTCGACGCGATCGTCCGGCGGGTGCTCCGCCGGCCCGTGAACGCGCCGGGAGAGCCGGTCACCGCCCCGGCGCCTCGCCGCCCCGGCGAAGCGGTGAGCGTGCTCGATCTCAACCACGCGCGAGGATTGGCCGCCCGGGCCGCCTGGGTCGTCGGCCTGTCGCAGGAGCGGTTCGGCGCCCCGGGTCCCGCCGATCCTCTCCTCGACGACCGTCTCCGGGAGCTGCTCCGCGGCACCACCGGATATCCCCTGAAGCCGGCGGCGGAGCGGGCCGACGAGGCGGAGATCCTGTTCGAGCTCGCGAGGGCGGCCGGGCGCGAGCGCCTCACCCTCGCCTGGTCCCGGACCGACGACGTGACCGGCGCCGTGCGCCACCCCGCCGATCCGCTCGCCCAGCTCATCGAGGCGCTCTCGGAGGGTGGGGTCGATCCTTCCGATCCGTCCACCGCCGAGGCCGTGGTCCGCGTCCCGCTCGCGAGGCCGGACCGCGACGACGCCGACCGGCCGCTGCTCGATCTCGAGGAGTACGACCTCGCCGTCCTGGCCGAGGAGGGCGGGCCGGCGGGGCACCTCCGGAGCCGGGAGGACTTCGTTCGCGCGCTCGACTTCCAGCGGCAGCGATGGGCCGTTCCCCGGTTCGGCCCCGCCGACGGGATCGTGGGGGAGGGGTCCGCCGACGGCCCGGTCACGGCTTCCGACCTTCGCGATCTGGCCGACTGCCCGTTCCGCTACTTCCTGCGGCGCGTGCTGCGCCTCGGCCCGTGGGACGACGCGGCGGAGGAGCTGGCTTTGGGCCCGCGCGAGGTGGGAAGCCTCGCGCACGACGTTCTCCGGCGCATCTTCGCGGGCCGCGGCGGGCCGCGGAGCGCAGCGGAGAGCCTCGACCGGGCCGTCGCCGAGAGCCTCGCCGCCATAGCGCCCGCGCACGACGCCGCGCGGCGGCTGTGGGAGGCGGCCGCCGCCGAGGTGCGGGACCGGTTGGCGCTGTACCTCCTGCGCGAGCTGCCCCGGCTGGAGCAGGACGGAGCGGTCCCGCAGGAGACGGAGCGGGATCTGGACGCCGAGATCGAGGCCGAAGGGGCGTCGCTGAGATTCCGGGGACGCGCCGACAGGATCGACCGCAGAAGCGAGGAGTACGAGATCGTCGACTACAAGTGGACGGCGAAGACCCGGATCAGCGACGAACGGCTGCTGCGCGGCGGCAAGGCGCTGCAGCTGCCGCTGTATGCGATCGCGGCGCGGAAGAAGGGCTACCCGGTCGCCTCGGTCCGCCTGGTGCCGCTTAAGGGCGACAAAGACGTTCGGATCTCGGCGAAGTCGATCGAAGCGCGGCGCTCGGCCATCGAGTCGCTGTTGGGCCTGCTTCTCGAGCGGCGCCGGCGCGGCGACTTCTTCCCCTTCGCCGAGGACCGCTGCCGCTGGTGCGATTTCGTCGCCCTGTGCGGGCCGGCTCGCGCGCGCCACCGCGCGCGGAAGGAGGGCGACCGCCGCCACCGGGAGCAGGAGCGGTTGGAGGAGACGTACCCGTGACGCGCGGCGCCCCACTCGCCGACGGAGCCGTGCGCGACCGGATGGTCCGCGAGCACGGCCGATCGCTCGCTTGCGAGGCGGGAGCGGGAACCGGGAAGACCACGCTCCTCGTGGAGCGCATCCTGCGGGGGCTGGCGGAGGGCGCCTTCCGCGCGCCCGAGCTGGTCGCGATCACCTTCACCCGCAAGGCGGCGCGCGAGCTGCGCGAGCGCGTGCGCTCGCGGATCGCGCGCGAGGCGAGGGAATCGGCCGGCGGCCCGGTGGCCGAGCGTCTTCGCCGGGCGCGCCGCGAGCTTCCCCTGGCGCGGATCTGCACGATCCACGCCTTCTGCCGGCGGGTTCTCTCCCAGTACGCGTTCGAAGCGGGCCTCGATCCCGGCTTCCAGGTCGTCGAGGAAGGCCTCGACCGGATGTACGCGCGGGAGCTCTGGCAGGAATGGCTCGCCGCGAGACTGGCGGAGCCGGACGGCCTCCCGGCGCTCACCGAACTCGTGGGGCGCGGCATCGCGCTGGCCGACCTTTGGGAGGTGGCGCGCTTCGCCCTCGAAAACCCGGATCTGCGACCAGCGGGGGAACCGGCCGGGTCCGGGGACGAGGACGCTCTGTGGACGTGGCTGGCGGAGCGCGTCCGCGGGTTCCGCGGGCAGGTGGAGTCCGCCCTGCAGGAGGGTGCGCAGGATCGCCTCGCCGGTGCGCTCCGCGCCCTCGACACGGAGATCGAACGACTCGGGAGACTTCCGGCGCGCGCCCGCAGCCGCTGGCTCCTCGATCGGCTCGACGGCGGAACGGTCAAGCTTCCCTTCGTCACCGGCAACATCGGCAGCGGTTCCAACTACCGGGATCGGGGGGTGCCGGCCCGAATCCGGGCGGACTGGCGCCGGTTCCGGGAAGAGGCCGCGGAGCGCTTGCTGGAAGTCAACGCGCCGCTCGTCTTGCGCGCGGCGAGCGAGATCGACGCCTTCCGCCGCTGGGCCCGCGAGCGGCGCCGCGACCGGGGCCTGCTTTCGCAGGTCGACCTTCTGTACGAAACGCGGAAGCTGTTGAGGAACGACGCGGGCGTCCGCCGCCGCCTCCGGCGGGAGATCCGCGCCCTGATGGTCGACGAGCATCAGGACACCGACCCGCTGCAGGTGGATATCGTCGAGAGCCTGGCGGAAGGAGAAGGCGGCCCGGTGCTCTTCGTCGTCGGCGATCCGAAGCAGTCGATCTACCGTTTCCGCCGTGCCGACGTCGGCTGCTATCAACGGCAGATCGCGCGCTTCGAGTCGAGAGGGGACCTCGGCCGGATCGGCACCAACTTCCGCAGCCGGCCGGAACTTCTCGAGGCGATCAACCGCGTCGGCCGGGAGATCTTCGATCCAGGGCGCTGGCCTCGGGGCCAGGCCGACTGGCAGGACCTCGAGCCCTGCCCGCCGGACGCGCGTCCCGGGGGCCTGGCGGGTCCGGCCCTCGCCCTCCTCCCGATCGACGAAACGGGGTCGGCCGACGCCCGCGCCGAGGCGGAGGCGCGCGCGGTGGCCTCGGTCCTGCTGGCGGCGAGGGAGCACGAAAAGGTTCCCTGGCGCGAGATGGCCGTGCTGTTCCGCACCGCGAGCCGCGCCCGGCTGCTGGAGGACATCCTCGACGAGGCCGGCGTTCCCTATCGGCAGGAGCGCTCGCAGCACTTCTACCGCCGGCTCGAGATCGCCGAACTGGTCCAGGTCCTCGAGAGCGTCGCCGATCCGTGGGACGCCACCCGCGCGGTGGCGGCCATGCGCAGCCGCCTGCTCGCGGTGACCGACGAGGCGCTCTTCCGCCACGTGCGCGCCGGAGGGTCGCTGGCGCCGGCGGAGCGTCGCGACGCGGGCGATCCCGACGTGAAGCGGGCGCTCGAGCGGCTCGCCGCCTGGGCGCGCCGCGCGCGCGAGATGTCGCCGCCCCGCCTCGTGGAGGAGATCCTCCGGGAATCGGGCTACCTCCTCCTCCTCGAAACGCTGCGGGACGGCCGGCGCGCCGCGGGCAACCTCGCCAAGCTCCTCGACATCGCCCGCGTCCACTGGCGCGAGAAGGGGCTGGACCTGCCGGGATTGGTGCGGGAGTTCCGGAGCCGCCTCGGCGAGGAGCAGGCGCGCGAGCCGGAAGCGCCGGAAGCGGAGGACGAGGACCGCGTGACGCTGCTCACCATTCACGGCGCGAAGGGACTCGAGTGGGACCTCGTCGCCCTGTACGACGTCGCGGCGGGCAGTTCCCGCCGCACGCCGGCCGCGTGCGCCGGCGTTCCCGCCGAGGGGAGCCCGCCGGAGACCTTCGAAGTGCGCCTCCAGAAGGGTTTCGCCTCGCCCGGGTTCGCGGAGGCCGACGAGAGGAATCGCGAGCTGGACCGCGCCGAGCGGGCGCGGCTCGTCTACGTCGCTCTCACCCGCGCGCGCTGCCGCGTGGCGATTCCCTGCTACCCGGGAACGGAAAAGCTGGACGCGGAATCGGTGCTCGGGATCCTCCGCCTTTCCCCGAGCTTCCGCCGGTGGGAGGAGGCGGCGGGGGCGGGGGAGCAGCCGCCGGAGCCATGGCTCGCTTTCGGTTCCCCTCCGGCCGCACCGCCCGGACCCGCGCGCCGGCTCGATCTCGGGGATCCGGCGGAAGGGAGGAGTCGGCGCGCCGCGTGGGAGCGCGCGCGAAGGGAGCTGCTCGAGCGGGCCGACCGGCGCGTCCTGTGCATCCCCTCCGACCTGCATGCGGGAAGCGGGGAGGACTCCGGGAAAGCAGCCGCCGGCCCTCGGGATTCCGCGCAGGGACGCCGGATCGGCCGCGCCGTTCACGAAGCCCTCCGGTGGCTGGTGACCGGCCTGCTGGACGACCCCCGGGAAGCGGTGCGCCGAGCCGCGGCTCGCGAAGGCCTCGAT
>RFHH01000221.1 GCA_003696075.1 Acidobacteriota bacterium | reverse complement strand
GTCCTTGACCCGGTGCCCTGTCTCACCGTACCTGTGAGACACTTCCTCCGGCCGGACGGACGGCGCCGGCCCCGGGCGAAACGGTGGACGCCGAGACACGAGCACTGCGGGAGAGGGTGCTCGACGCCCTGGTGAGGGCGGAGGGCAACCGGAAGCGCGCCGCCGAGATCCTCGGCATCGGCCGGGCGACGCTCTACCGCTGGATCGACCGCTGCGGACTCGCCACCGCCGGCTCCGGCCCGGTCGGCGGCCGGTACGAGCCGATCCGCCCCCTCGAGGCCGGCCCCGGCTTCGAAATCCACCTCGCGCGCGACCGACTCGGCCGGTACGAGGGGATCGCGATCCGGCTGGAGGAGGAGGGAAGCTGGGGAGACGCGGACCCGGCCGCCGTGGCGCGTGTCCGCGACGCGTTGCGGGAGGCGAGGCACCCCTCCCTGGCGCGCGTCCTCGATCTCGGTATCGATCCGGGGAGCAGCAGACCCTTTCTCCTGTTCCGCTGGACCGACGCCCGGCCGCTCGGAGAGGACCCCGCGCTCTCGCCGGCCGAGCTGGCCCAGCTTTTCGAGCAGGCGCTCCGGGCACTCGACGCCCTGCACCGGAAGGGGCTCGTCCACGGCGGCCTCGGCCCGGGAGCGCTCCGCGTGGTGTCCGAAGCGGGAGCGATCCGAGCTTGGCTCACCCCGCCCGCGGCGGGAGCGGTGCTCAGCGGGCAGCCTCCCGCCTGGGCCTCGGCGGCGCCGGAGGCGCGGAAGGGCGCGGCCCCGTCCGCCCGCGGCGACCTGTTCGCGCTCGCCGCGCTGTTCGCCGCTCCCCTCGACCGCGCGGGCGGCGGCGCCGAGGCGGAGGAACTCCGCCGCCTCGTCCGGCGGTGCGGTGCGAGCGATCCCACCGCGCGGCCGGCCGACGCCGGTGCGGCACTGGAAGAGCTGGAGAGTTCGCGTGGCGTTCGCCGCGGCCCCGCGGTCTGGCCCGGTGTGCCGCGCTTCACCGGGCGCGACGCCGAGCTCGCGGTTGCGCTCGAGCGGATCGACCCGCGGCGGAAACTGCGGGAAGGGACGGCCCCGGCCCTCGTGGTGGTGGGGGAGGCCGGCATTGGCCGTTCGCGCTTCCTCGCCGTCTGCGCCGAGCGGCTCGAGGAGCGGGGCGTGCGCGTGGCCGCGGCGGCGTGCCACCCCGAGGGCGGCCTCGCGCCGATCGCGGAGCTGCTCCGCGCCGCTCTGGGCGACGGGCTCCCGCTCCGCACCCGGGAGGCCCTCCTGCGCCGGTACGCCACCGCCCTTCGCGCGGCGGCACCCGATCTGCTCGAAGCGGGCCCGGAGAACGGGAGCCGGCCTCCCGCCTCTCGGTTCCAGATGCTCGACGGCGTGGCGAGCGCACTCGCCGACGCCGCCGACGCGGCCCCGCTCGTCCTGGCCATCGACGACCTCCAGCACGCCGATCCCCTCGTCCTCGATCTGTTCTGGCACCTCGCTCGCCTCGCGCGCCGCGCGCCGCTTCGGCTGCTCGCCTCCGCGCTGAAGCCGGGGGACGGCGAGCTGCCCCCCGCGCTGGCCTCGATGCTCGAGGGAGCCGGCGCCGAGGGGCTGGCCGGCCTGCTGCCGTTGGGGCCGCTGTCGCGCGAAGCGGTCTTCGCGCTCGCCCAACAGGTGCTCGGTCCTGCGCTGACCGCGGCGGTGCGCGAGCGCCTGTGGGAGTCGAGCCGCGGGCACCCTTCGTTCCTCGTCGAGCTGCTCCGCGAACTCCTCGAGCGCGGGGCCACCGCCCCCCTGGAAGGAATCCGCCTTCCCGCGACCGCCCGCGAGCTGCTCCGGGCGCGGCTGGAGCGGCTCGATTCCGCGTCTCGGGCGCTCCTCGAAGCGCTGGTGCTCGCCGGCCGCCCGGCGTCGGAAGAAGAGTTGGGGGAGATCGCCGGCCGGCCGCCGGGGGCCGATCTCGAGACGCTGGAGAAGCGGGGCCTGATCTGCCGAGCGGACGGGGGCCGGTGGCGGCCGGCCCTCGAGATCCTCCGCGAGGTGCTCCTCGAGGAGTTGCCCGCCGAGACGCGGCGGCGCTGGCACCGGCGCTGGGCGGACCGACTCGCCGGCGTTCCGGGGAGCGAGGCGGAGAGGGCGAGACACCTCGTCGCCGCCGGCGCCGGGCCGGAGTGCCGGGAAGAACTCGTGGCGGCCGCCGACACCCTCATCTCCGGCTTCCAGCCGCGCGCCGCGATCCCGCTGCTCGAAGCCGCGCTCGACCGCTGCCCTCCGAGCAGCCGGGAGGCGATCGAGGTCTGCCGCCGGCTGGAAGCCGCCGCCCGCCACGCGATCGACCGGGAGCGCGCCGCACGCGCCTGCGAGCGCTGGGCGGAGATCGCGGAGCGGCTGGGCGACAAGGCGAGCGAGGCCCGGGCGATGAGCTTCCTCGCCGCGAGCCTGCGCGTCCTTTGCCGCTGGGATGCCGCGCTCGACGCCGCGCGGCGCGCCCTGCGCCTCGCCGAGGCCTCCGGCGAGGAGCGGGAGATCGCGCTCGCCGCCAAGACGCTCGCGCTGACTCTCTGGATGTCGTGGTCGCATCGCGAGGCGGTGGCGCCGATGCGGCGCTCCATGGAGCTGGCGCGCCGGGCGCGCAACAAGCTGGGGCAGGCCCGGACGCTGAACGACATCGCTTATCCGATCGCGATGACGGGAAGGGTCTACGAGGGTCTCACGGCATCGGAGACGGCCCGGGAGATGTTCCGCGAGGTCAGGGACGAGCCGTGGGTCTGGCTGAGCTACGTGAACGAGGCCCTGACGGTCAGCGCCCTCGGCGCCCTCGACGAGACCATCGAGCGGCAGAAGCGGGTGATCGAGGGCTTGCGCGAGGTGCAGCCGGACGTTTCCTTCGACGTCCTGTACGAAAACCTCGCCCTCGCGCTGCTCCGCGCCGGGCGCTACAGCGAGGCGCTCGAGGCCGGGCAGCGGCAGCTCGATGCGGCGACGCGCCTCGGCCGCCACACCTACCGCGTCTCAGCACTGCTGGCGATCGGCCACGCGCTCTACCGCCTCGGCAACGACCGCGCCGCGAGGGAACACGACCGCCTCGCCGCCCAGCTCGCCCGCGCCGTGGAAGAGGAAAGCCAAGCGCTGTACGCGGGGCTGGCGCGCGTGCGCGACCTGCGCGCCGCGGGCCGACTCGACGCCGCCGAGGAGGAGGCGCGCGCCCTGTTCGAGCGTGCCGCGGGGCGGCGCGCCAAGAAGCAGGGGATCACCGCGGCCCTCGAGCTGGCGAAGATCGCGCGCCGGCGCGGCCGGCCCGACGAGGCACACCGGTGGCTCGACGAGGCGGAGGCAGCCCTCGACGAGCGCTGGGAGGAGATGGAGGCGACGCGCGCGGAACTGCTCCTCGAGCGGGGCCGCGCGTGGAGCGCCACCGGACGGTTCGAGTTCGTGATCCCCCAGCTCGACATCGGCCTGGCGCTCGCCCGGCACCACGGACCGCGGGAAGCCCAGATCGCCCTCGCCGCCGAACTCGCCGAGGCGTGGCAGCGGGCGGGCGACGAAGAGCGCGCGCAGGCGGCTCTCGCCGAGGCGGCGGAGACGATCGAGCGCGTGGCGGCTTCCCTCGATCCCGGGGAGCACCGCGACGGCTTCCTCCGCCGGCCCGACATCGCGCGCGTGCGGGAGCTGGCGCGGCGGCGCGGCGCGGCAGGGCCGCGGGCGGGAGCGGCCGGAACCAGCTCGATCCTGGCCGCGCTCGATGCGTTCGCGCGAGAGGCCGCAGCGGGGCATCCCGTGGAGGCGCTCCTGGAAGCGGCGCTCGACGCGGTGCGCGCGGTCGCGGGCGTACGGCGGGCGGCGGTGCTCCTTCGCGGGCGAGAGGGAGAGTGGCGCGCGGCGGCCGCCGCGGGCTTCGAGGAGGGCGCCGATCCCCTCGCGGCGGCGCCCCGGGAACTGCTCGAGCGTCTCGCGGAAGAACGTCCGGAACAGGAGGCCGATGCGCGCGCGGCCGATCTCGGGCTCTTCCCGCTGCGGGCGGACGGCGCCTGCCTGGGCGCTTTGCACGTCGGGACCGGGGATGCGGGCCCCGGGATACCGGAGCGCCGCGCCCTGCGGGCGGTCGCCGCCCAGCTCGCCTCCGGCCTCGCGCGCGCGCGCCTCGCCGGGGAACTCGAGCGGCGGGCCGAGGAGCTGCGCGAGGCGAGGCCCGACCGCTGGCGGTTCGGAGAACTGATCGGCCGCTCCGAGCCGATGCAGCGCGTCTTCGCGCTGCTCGAGAAGGTCGCCCCGGCCGACGTGCCGGTGCTGGTCCTCGGCGAGTCCGGCACCGGAAAGGAACTCGCCGCGCGCGCGCTGCACGCGCACTCGCCGCGGGCGGAGGCGCCGTTCTTGTCGGAGAACTGCGCGGCGATCCCGGCGAGCCTGCTCGAAAGCGCTCTCTTCGGTCACGTCAAGGGGGCGTTCACCGGCGCCGACGCCGACAAGAAGGGGCTGTTCGAGCTGGCCGAGGGCGGCACGCTGCTGCTCGACGAGATCGGCGACATGAGCTTCGAGCTGCAGGCGAAGCTGCTGCGCGTGCTCCAGGAACGCGAGATCCGCCCGGTCGGCAGCGAGCGGACGATTCCGATCGACGTCCGCGTCGTCGCCGCCACCCACCGCGATCTGGCGCAGCTCGTCAACGAGGGCCGGTTCCGGCAGGACCTATTCTTCCGCCTCAACGGCATCACCGTCCGGCTGCCGCCCCTGCGCGAACGAAAAGAGGACATCCCGCTCCTGCTGCGCCACTTCCTCGAGCGGGAGTGCGCGAGCCGCGGCCTGGCGGTGCCCGAGGTGGAGCCGGTCGTCCTTCGCGCCCTCGCGCGCCACGACTGGCCCGGCAACGTCCGCGAGCTGCAGAACACCGTCCGCCGCCTGCTGCTGCTCGCGGAAGGCGACCGCATCGGCCGCCGCGAGATGGACGCGGACCCCGAT
>RFHH01000220.1 GCA_003696075.1 Acidobacteriota bacterium | reverse complement strand
GAGGTGTTGGTGTCGTGCCACGCGAGCGCGACGCGCAGGTCCTCGTCGTCGGCGAGCACCTGGAAGTCGACCTGGTAGGTCCCGACGAGCGGGGACGGGATGCCGAGGCTGTTCGGCCCCTCCTTCACGCCGTCGTTGTCGACGTCGTCGAGGGCGTCGAGGATCAGCCCGCTCACGGTCGTCGGGTCGTCGGCGAGAGGAAGGACGTAGTCGAGGTAGAGCTGGCCGTAGCCGGTGACCGTGTTGAAGCGGCCGTCACGCGGCGTGACGATCCCCGCGTCGCCGCCGGAGCTGACCGCCGAGGTGCCGGCGATCATGATCGCCTTGGTCAGCGCCGAGCTGAACAGCGGGATCTGGTCGTTGGCGTTGGACGCGTTCTGGTCGGTGCCGTCCGGGTAGAAGCCGCCGGCGAGATACTCGCCAATGAGCGCCGCCGCGCCGGCGAGGTTCGGCGAGGCGAAGGACGTTCCCTGGCTCTCGGAGTTGATGCAGCCGGCGGGTCCGCCCTGGTCGTTCGTGGCGCCGTCGTCCTGGCGGCAGGCGTTGTCCACGCCCTCGGCGAGGATCAGCAGACCGACGCGGCCGGTCACCGTGTCCGCCGGGCCCTGCGAGGTGGCGCCGTTGAGGCTGTTGAAGCCGAACGACATCCCGGCCGGCACGCAGTTCTTGCAGGCGGCCTCGTTGCTGAGGGTGCCGGCGACGTCGCCGCAGCCGGGATCGGACGAGGAGCCGTCGTTTCCGGCCGAAATCGCCACGAAGTTGACGCGGGTGTTGCGAATCGCGCCGTCGATGGCGTCGGCCCCGGAGGTATAGACCGGGCCGGTCGGGGCCGCGGTGCTGCCGAACGAGAAGTTGTGGATGTTCGCGCCGAACTTGGTGTAAGTGTCGTTGATCTGCGCGGCGAGGTCGCCGGCGCTGATGCCGGCCCCGCAGGAGGTGTCGGCGTCGACGAAGACGAGCTTGGCGCCCTTGGCGACGCCGTCGAACGTCGTGTCCGTTTCGGTGAACCACCCGGTCGGGTTGTCCGGCGTGTCGTCCCAGAATCCGTCACCGCCGTAGTCGCGGGCGTAGGTGTTGTCGCCGCCCGTCGACTGCGTCCCGTCGTCGGTCGGGTTCGGGTGCCCGTCCGTCACCGGGGGCACCCGGCCGCGGGTCGCGTTCCCGGCGGCGATCCCGGAGACGAGCTGGCCGTGCGAGAAGCCGCCGTCCCCGGCGGAGTCGCACGAGTTGAAGTCGCCGCTACCGCCGTACTGGTTGGCGCTCTGGTAGCAGATCACCTTGCGGTGGTCGGTGACCGTGTTGTTGGGGCCGATCGGGTTCGCGCAGCCGTCCGCGTCGGTTCCGGGACCGAGCTGCGTGCCGGCTCCGGGCCCGAGCGAGTCGGCCTTGGTGTCGGCCTTGTCGCCCGCATCGATCGACATGCCGGAGTCGGTGACGTGGATCACCTGGCCGTCGCCGTCGATCCCCGCCTTCCAGTAGGTGAGGGCCAGCGAGTCGGTGTGCGACTGGAGGAAGCGGGCGCCGCGGTTGCCGTGCTGGAACTGCGGCCCGCGCTCGCCGATGGTGAAGACCGACTCGAGGCGCGCGATCTGCGGAATCAGCACCGCGTTGGCGGTGGCGAAGATGTACGGCAGATTCGCATCACCGCTCTCGTAGGTCACCGCCGCGCCCATCTTGCGCAGGGCCTGCGCGGTCGGCGCCGTCGGCTCACCGTCGAACAGCCGGATCACCAGGTCGAACACCGGCGATGCCGCCTTCTCGGGCGTCGCCTGCGGGATGTGCCCGACCGCGGGATCGATCTTGTAGGCAGGGTGGTACGGGGCGATGTACTGCAGCAGGGGCGAGCCGGAGACCGCCTCGTAGGCCGCCTTGTCGAGCCGGAGCACGATTCCGTTGACCGGCAGCGTGGCCACGATCTCGGCCCCCGCGCGCCGCAGCTCTTCCTTGAACGGCTGGGTCAGCGCCGACGGGCGGAGCTGGGCGAGGAAGTACTGCTTGCCCCCGGACTCGATGCCCGCCAGCGAGGCCGTCAGCTCGGGCGGAATCGGAAGGGACTCGCCGATGCGGAAGCTTCCGACGAGCGTCTTCAGGACGTCGGGATCCCGGCGCCACCACCCGGGCGTGTCGCCGTAGTAGGGCCCGGTGAGGAACGGCCACCAGGCGACGGTGCGCTCGTACGTCTTGGGGTGCTGGATCGGCGGCAGGGCGTCCTCGCCCGCGTCCGCGCCGATCGCCGCGTCGAGCCGCGCGGGCTGCGACAGCGGCTGCGGGCCGGAACCCGCGGCGAAGGACGCAGCCGCCGCGGCGAGCAGCACGACGCACCCGAGCGCGCCGAGCCGAAGCAAGGCTGACAACCGAACGTGCATGACCTCCTCCTCCAGGAGCGATGCGTTCCGGGAAACCCCCGGCGCCCCCCGGGACGCCATCGGGCTTCCGCATGGTTCAGTACATCTCACTCGCAACCGACGGTCCCGGCGCGCGGCGGCGCACAACGCGCTTACCGCGCACGCCGGGCAAGGCGGCGTCAAGTTACGCTGACGCCCCCGCACCGTCAACCTCGATTGAAGCGGAACCGG
>RFHH01000219.1 GCA_003696075.1 Acidobacteriota bacterium | reverse complement strand
CCTTGGGGGCGCGGCGGGTCCGACTCGCGGTGGCCGGAGCGGCGGTGCTGGGGGCGGCCGCAGGCGTGCCGTTCCTGCTGGCGCGCTTTCGCGCGGGCGATCCGTTCGCTGTCGCGCGGCTGTCGATCTGGCCCGCAGCCCTGAAGGCGCTCGCGGACGCACCGTGGTTCGGGTTCGGACCGGGCGGGTTCCGCTCGATCGCCCCGGCGTACGCCTTCCCGGTGGACGGCTCGCTCGTCCGCTACGCGAAGGTCTTCCGCGGGCCCCACTCCGATCCGCTCGGCCTCGCGCTCGCCGGCGGCCTGCCGGCGCTCCTGCTGGCGGGCGTGCTCGCGGGCTGTCTGCTCCCGCGGATCTGGCGGGCGGCTCGCCGCGCGCCGGCGCAGGCGGGCCTCCTCGCGGGACTCGCGGCGCTGGCGGCCCACGGCCTGGCCGACGATTTCCTCGCGGAACGGCCGGCGGCGGCGCTGCTGGCGGCGCTGTTCGCCGTGGCGCTTATCGGAAGCGACCGGCCGCGTTCCGAGCCGCGGCGGCCGCTCCGCCTCGCCGCCGCACTCGCGCTCGCCGTGTGGCTCGGCGCGGGGGAGCTGCGCCCGTACGCGGCCGACCGGGCTCTCCGGGCGGGGGATGCCGAGCTCGCCGCGGCGCTCGACCCTCTTCGCGACGACGCCTGGCTGGCCGCCCTCGGGTCGGGCGGGGGCGGCCCGCTCGACCGCACCGCGTCGGCGCTCGAGGCGGCGCGCCGCGCGATCGCGGCGAACCGTGCGCTCCCGGCCGCGTGGCGCGCCCGGGCCCTCGTCCTCGACGCGTCATGCCGCGGCCCGCTCGCAGAGCGGATCACCTGCGAGGACGCTCTCGCCGCCTGGGGAGCCTCCCTCGCGAGGCTTCCGCGGGACGTCACCGCGCGCCGGGGGCGCGCGCGACTCGAGGCGGCGCTCGGCCGGCGCGGCGAGGCGGCGGCCGACCTCGCGCTCGCGCTCGCGTGGGAGCCGGCCTACCTCGGCGCGCTCGCCGATCTGGCGCGCCTGTACGAGGAGGCCGGGCAGGTCGAGGCGGCGCGGGAAGAGATGGCGGCGCTGGAGGAAGCGGCGCGGGTGGCCCGCGGCATCGTGCCGGCGAGCCCGTACGAGCGCGCCGTCCTCGCCCCGCCCGAGCCTCCCGCGTTGCGCACCGGGGAACCGGCAGGACCGGAGCGGTTGACCGCTCCGGGCCGACGTCCCTAGGTTGGGCGCCGATGCACGACCTCCCGCTGGCCAGCATCGTGATCCTCACGTGGAACGCGCGGGGGATCGTCGGTCCGGCGATCGACTCGGCGCTGGCTCAGACGGTGGGACCGGTGGAGGTGATCGTCTGCGACAACGCCTCCCGGGACGGCACGGCCGCGTTCGTG
The DNA here is from genome assembly GCA_003696075.1 of Acidobacteriota bacterium. Taxonomy (NCBI): domain Bacteria; kingdom Pseudomonadati; phylum Acidobacteriota; species Acidobacteriota bacterium. The sequence goes on along the minus strand of RFHH01000219.1, from coordinate 5,089 downwards.
GCCGCGCGCTACGGCGACCGCGTGAAGGTCGTCTGGTTCCCCGAGAACCTCGGCTACGCCGGCGGCTACAACCGCGCGCTCGCGCTGGCGAGGGGGCGGTTCCTGCTGCTGCTCAACCCCGACGCGCGGCTCGATCCGGACTTCCTCGAGGCGGCCCTCCCGGCGTTCGATGACCCGCGGGTCGGGATCGTGGCGGGACTCCTCCTCCGGCCCGACCGGAAGACGGTCGACAGCAGCGGCCAGTTCCTGGCGCGTTCGAGGAAGACGATCGACCGGGGGTTCGGCCGGCCGCTCGACCCGGCGCGCGATCGCGACGGTCCCGTTCTCTCCGCCTGCGGGGCGGCGGCCCTGTACCGGCGGGAGATGGTGGAGGACATCGCCGACGGCGGCGCGCTGTTCGACCCCGACTTCTTCGCCTTCCACGAGGATCTCGAGGTCGGCTGGCGGGCCTGGCGCGCCGGGTGGAGAGCGGTGCACGTGGGGGCCGCCGTGGCGGTCCACGCGCGGGCCGGCGGGGAGCGGGCGGGCCGCGTCGGGCTCGCCGCCGTCCGCCCGCCCGAGGTGATCGCGCACATCGTGAAGAACCGCTGGCTGACGATCCTGCGCCACGACCGCGCCGCCTCTTTTCTGGCGGACCTCCCGTTCATCCTCGCCCGCGAGGCCGCCTGGCAGGCCTTCCTTCTCTTCCGCGCCCCCTCGGTCTACCGCCACCTGTGGCGTCACCGGGGAGCCTTCGGGCGCGCCTGGCAGCGGCGGCGCGAGGACCGGACGCGCGCGGGACGGTGGGGAGCGTGGCGGCGCGGCGTTCCGCCGCGCGGGATCTGGCGAGCCGGGGAGTCCGCGCCGTGAGCGGCCGCGCCGCGGAGATCGGGCTGGCCGTGCTGGCGCTGCTGCTGGCCTGGGGTACGGCGGCGGCGGTGACGCCGCGCCTGATGGAGGCGGCGCGGCGGTTCGGCATCGTCGACGTGCCCGACGGCCGGCTCAAGACCCAGAAAGAGCCGGTTCCCTACCTCGGCGGTCTCGCCGTCGCCCTCGGCCTCCTGCTGGCGCTCGGAGTGACCTACCGGTTCGGTCACCAGCTCCTCGCCGTGCTCCTCGGCGCTTCGATCGTCCTGATCCTCGGCCTGCTCGACGACCTCGGCTCGCTCAAGCCGGCCTCGAAGCTGGCCGGCCAGCTTCTCGCGGTGCTGGTGCTGATCAAGGCGGGCGTGTCGATCCAGATCGTCTTCGTCCCCTGGTGGGTGGCGATCCCGCTGACGGTCGTGTGGATGCTGGCTGCGACCAACGCGCTCAACCTGATCGACGTCATGGACGGGCTGTCCAGCGGGGTGGGCGCGGTGGCGGCGTTGTTCTTCGCCGGCATCGCGCTCGCGGGAGGGCTGACCGACACCGGTTTCCTCGGGGCGGCGCTCGCCGGCGGGTTGCTCGGTTTCCGCCGGTACAACGTCGAGCCGGCCCGGATCTATCTCGGGGACACGGGAAGCCTCTTCGCCGGCTTCCTCCTCGGCGCGCTGGCGATGATCAACGCCTACACGGCGCGCCACCGATTGGGGATCGTCGCCCCGCTGCTCATCCTCGCGGTGCCGCTGTTCGACATGCTGTTCGTGATGTGGGTCCGATGGCGCCGCGGATTGCCGGTGATGCTCGGGAGCCCCGACCACGTGGCCTTGCGCCTGCGGAAGTGGCGCCTTTCGACCCGCGCCACCGTCCGCGCCAACGTCGCCGCCGCGATCGTCACGGGATCGGCGGGGGTCGGCGTGATGCTTCTTCCGGTGGCCTGGGCGGCGGCCCTTCTGGCCGGGCTGCTCTTCGCCGCGGTGGCGCTCGCGGTATGGCTGCGCCGCATCGACATGTCGCTGTGAGCGGAACCGCGACGGCCTTCCGCGACGGTCCGCGGGAGTGCGTGGCGTTTCGCTCCGGAGCGGTCATATTAGGCCGGTGAGGGCCGCCGGGCGGTCGGCCCCGGGAGGCGCGCAGTGATCCTGATCCTCGGCGGGGGGCTGGCCGGGCTGTCGGCGGCGTGGCACCTCGCGCGGCGCCTTCCGGACGTGCCGCGCCTGATCCTGGAGAAGGAGAGCGAGCCGGGCGGACTGTGCCGGTCGGCCGAGCGCGGCGGTTTCGTCTTCGACTTCACCGGGCACTACCTGCACCTCCGCGATCCCGAGACGACGCGGTGGGTCCTGGAGCTTCTCGGCGGCGAGCTGGAGGTCGTGGCCAGGCGGGCCGAGATCCACTGCCGCGGAAAGCGGCTGCCGTTTCCCTTCCAGGCGCACCTGCACGGCCTCGACGCCGAAACCGTGGCGCGGTGCCTCGTCGATTTCGTGCGCGCCCGCGAGCGGCCGCTTCCCGAGGACGACACGATGCCCTTCGGGGTCTGGGCACGCCGGGTCTTCGGCGACGGCATCGCCGAGGCGTTCTTGATCCCGTACAACGCGAAGCTCTTCTGCGCCGATCCCGACGAGCTGACGGCGGAGTGGGTCGCCTGGGCGGTCCCGCGCCCGAGCCTCGAGCAGGTGGTCCGGGGGGCCCTCGGCCTTCCGAACCACGGTCTCGGCTACAACCCGACCTTCCGCTACCCGCGGCGCGGCGGGATCGGCCGCCTGGCAGCGGCCCTGGCGGAGCAGGTCGGTGCCGATCTGCGCCTCGGGGCGGAGGTCGAGGCGGTCGACGTGGCGCGGCGCGAGGTGCGGCTCGCGGGCGGGGAAAGGCTGCCTTACGAGCGGATCGTCTCCACGATTCCCCTGCCGAGCCTGCTGCGCAGGGTGACCGGCGACCGCGCGCGGGAGGGGCAGGAGGAGCTGGCCGAGCTGGCGGGCCGGCTCCGCTGGACCGCGGTCGACGAGGTGCGGATCGGCGTCCGGCGCGCTTCGCTGGCGGGCGGGGCGCACTGGATCTACTTCCCGGAGCCGGAATTCCCCTTCTATCGGGTCGGCTTCCCCTCGAACGTCTGCCCGGCGATGGCGCCGCCCGGTTGCTCGTCGATCTCCGTCGAGTTCGCGCGGCCGGCGGGCGCGCCCGTGCCGGAGGACACCGCGCTGTTGGAGGCGGCTCGCGAGGGGCTCGCGCGCGCCGGGATCCTCGAGGCGTCCGAGCGGCCGTTGCTGTGGGAGCGGGCCGTGCTCGATCCCGCGTACGTGCTGTTCGACCGCCACCGCACGCCGGCGGTCGGGGCGGCCCTGGCCCGCCTCGAGCGGCACGGGATACTCTCGATCGGCAGGTTCGGCGCATGGACGTACAGCTACATGGAGCGCGCCCTGATCGACGGGCGGCAGGCGGCGGAGCGGGTGGCGGCGCTGGTCACCGCCTGAGGGTCTGCCACGTCATCACCAAGCTCGAACTCGGGGGCGCGCAACAGAACACGCTCTACACCGTCCGGCACCTGGACCGGCGCCGGTTCGATCCCTCCTTGATCGCGGGACCGGGCGGAGTGCTCGACGAGGAGGCGCGCCGGATCGTGGGCGTGACCTTCGAGACGAGCCCGCCCCTGCGCCGCGAGATCCGCCCGCTCGACGACGCGCGCGCCCTGATCGATCTGACGCGGAGGCTGAAGCGCCTCGCGCCGCACATCGTCCACACGCATTCGTCGAAGGCCGGCATCCTCGGCCGCGCCGCCGCGTTCTTCGCGCGCGTTCCGGTGATCGTGCACACCGTCCACGGATGGGGCTTTCACGACGGCCTGCCGCGCACGCGCCGCGCTCTGTACGTCCTCGCCGAGCAGATGGCACAGCTCCTGACCACGCGGACCGTGGCGGTCTCGGAGGCGAACGTCCGGACCGGGGTGAGCCGCGACATCGCCCCTCCCGAGGCGTTCCGCGTCATTCGGTCCGGGGTGGAGCTGGAACGCTTTCGCCGCTCCACCGGCTCGGGCCGGCTTCGGGAGGAGCTGCGGGTACCGGAAGGCGCGCCGCTGGTCGGAATGGTCGCCTGTCTCAAGCCGCAGAAGGCGCCCCTCGATTTCGTCGCCGTCGCCGCGCGCGTGGCGCAGGCGCACCCGACGGCGCGCTTCGTCCTCGCCGGAGACGGCGAACTCCGGCCGGAGGTTGAGCGGGCGGTGGCGGCGGCGGGGCTCGCGGGGCGCTTCTTCCTCCTCGGGTGGCGCCGCGACCCGGAAATCGTCGTCGGCGATCTCGACGTGCTCGTCCTCACCAGCCGGCACGAGGGGCTGCCGCGGGTGATTCCGGAGGCGATGTCGGCCGGAAAGCCGGTCGTCGCGACGGCGGTGGACGGCTCGCCGGAGGCCGTCCTGCCGGGCCGCACCGGCTTCCTCCGGCCGCCGGGCGACGTCGAGGGGATCGCGGCGGACGTCAGCCGCTTGCTGCGCGATCCGGCGCTCGCCCGCCGTTTCGGTCGGGCCGCGCGGCTCCACGTGCGCCCGTGGGACATCGACGAGATGGTCCGCGCCCAGGAGCGGCTCTATCTCGAACTGGCGCGCGAGGCGCGGTTGCCCACGCCGGCTGTTGCGGCGCCGGACCAGCGGACGGTGGCTTCGCCAGTCGCGAGCTCCTGATCCGGAACACGCTCGTCGGGGCGGGCGGCGCCGCGGGGCCAGCCCGTCGGCCGGGTCCGTTCCGGCCGACGGACCGCCTCGATCGCCTTCCGCGCTGTTCCGGGGGGAGATTCGGCCTCCAGAACCGACTGTATAGGCAGGAAGGGATGCGGCCCCCCGGGGGCCGCTGGAGGTCAAGGCATGAAGCGTCTCGTTTGGGCGGCCGCCGCGGTTGCGGGGGTGGCGGCCAGCCTCGGGATCTCCTCACCCCCGCACACGCTGTCTCTCGACGCCATCCCTCCGACCGGGGCCGCCGTTCGGGCCGCCGGGAGCCTCCCCTCGCCGGATCCGGCGACCGAGGGAGGGGTGACCGAGAGCGCGGCGTTCCTGGAAACGGTCCCGGCGGAGGAGTCGATCCTGAGCGGCTCTCTCGGAAGCGTGGGGCGCATCGATTCCTCCGCAACCGTGATGGGAGACGGTTCCGGGACGCTGTGCGTCATGAACTGGGAAGGGTTCCGCCTGAGGGCGCTCCTTTCCGCCGACGGAGGGGCGAGCTTCCACGATGAGGTGACGGTCACTGATCCGGGCGAATGGCCCTGGGGG
>RFHH01000218.1 GCA_003696075.1 Acidobacteriota bacterium | reverse complement strand
CGGCTGGGATCCGGGAACTGATCCGGCAGCTCGTCCCAGTAGACGGGAACCTTGTTGACGTCGATATCCTGCAGCTGGTCGTAGAACTTCCTGTTGACGTACCTCAGCGTCAGGCGCGTCTCGGGGGCGATCTCCCGCTCGAAGCGCAGGCCCCACTCGTCCGAGTGCTGCATCTTGATGTTGCGATCGACCACCGAGATCGCGAAGCCCCCGATCGCGCTCGGAACGTCCTGCCGCGTTGGCTGCAGCCGGCTGTTGAGCGTCCACCGTCGCAGCAGGGAATCCGGTCCGTTTTCGAAGGCGAACGGCAAGAGGATACTGTCCGCGTACACGCGCCCGAAGCTCCCGGAGATGAGCGTCTTTCCGTCGCTCCAGGGATCCCACGAGATACTGAAGCGCGGCGCGATTCCGTTATTGCTGATGGTGAAGCGCTCCCGCCCGCGAGTCTTGGGGACGAAGCCGTTGTTGATCAGGATCTCGCCTCCCGCGAGCTCGCACAGCGCGGGGTTGAGCGCGTTGCCACCGCCGCACCCTTGGGCCGTCGGCACGTCGAGCCGGTGCATCGTGAACAGCGTCGAGCCGCCGAGCGCCTGGAAGCATTTCTTGGGGTCGAGGCCCGAGGGGTCCGCACTCGTCGGGATCTCCCCCGCCATGCAGCGGTCCAGGAACTCGTTCCACGCCGCCCGCTCGGCGGCGGGGTCGAACGGCGTGTAGCCGAAGCTGGAGATCTCCTCGCGCTGGAACCGAACACCGAGATTGATCACGACGTTGCTCGTCGGCTCGTAGGTGTCGGTGATGTAGGCCGCGAAGTAGTTGCCGTCCACGTCGTCCTGCACCCGCGCCGGCATGCCGGAGGCGATCGCGCCCCCCGCGTCGGTGGCGATCTTCGGGGCGTAGACGGTCTCGAAAAGGCTGTACGCCGGCTGATTGGGATCGAGGCTCCCGTTCGTGCCGAGGACGGCTCCCTGGAGTCCGATGCCGTTCCGGCGCAGCTCGTTCAAGCGGATGTCGTCACGGGAGAACGAAGCTCTCTGCAGCGACGCGCCGAAGCGGACGCGATGCGATCCACCCAACCATTCGTTGATGAACTGGTCTCCCTCGAAGCGGTAAGTCCACCGTTGGCGCGTGTCCTCGTAATCGCGGTTGGCCGTTCCGCTGGTCAGACCGAACAGGTCGTCGTCCCGGCAACGCAACCCGGGGAGATAGTCATCGAACTCCGTATCGTCCCTGTCGACGACGCACGAGTTCAGCAGCGTACCGGTCTGCCGCCCGTCCGGGAGGGTCGTCCACGGGTTCATCGGATCCAGCGTCACGTTGATGTCGGAAAAGGCGATCTGGGATTCGAGGGCGAAGGTCGGGGAGTAGGGCACGTTCCACGTCAGCGAGTAGGTCGGCCCCCCGGCGGTGTACCGGACGCTACTGGCCGCCGGTACGATGGCAGACGCATCCAGCGGGGTCAGCTCGATCGGGTCCGCCGAGAACTGCAGGGCGAGCTTGCTCTTCGGCCCAACCTGCCACGTGAGTTTGTCGAGGTGGGTCCAGCGGTTGAACTTCTGCACGAAATCGCCGCCACCGATCACGTCGACCGGATCGCTCTGATCGAGGTATTCGTGGCTGACCACCCACCACATCCGGTTCCGAATGAGCGGACCGGAAAGGAACAGCGACGGCTGGATGCGGCCGAAGTCGACAGGATCGATGTTCCCCGCCCGGTCGTTGTCTGCGGCCGAGTCTCGGAGGAAGAAGTTGAAAGCTCCTTCGAACTGATTCGTCCCGCTCTTCGTGTGAATCTTCGCGTAGCCGCCCACGGCTCCGCCGTACGAAGCGTCGGCGCCGAAGTCGATGACCTCGATCTCCTCGATCGCGTCGGGGTTGATGTTCGACATGAAGTAGCCGGTGAGCGGGTCCACGTTGCTCACGCCGTCCACCTGCGCCTGGAAGTCCCGGGCCCGGGAACCGTGGACCGTCGGGTTTCCGTCTCCGTCGGTGTCGTTCACCCCTGGCGCAAGCGAGAGGACGTTCTGGTACTCGCGTCCCAGCACGGGAAGGTCTTCGAAGAACTCGGCCGAGATCTCGGTCTTGGACTCCGTTCCCTTCTCGAGATCGATGAGCTTCTCCTTGCCGACGACCGTGACCTCCTCGGTCTTCTCGGGGGTCAGTGCGACGACCACGTCCGTGATCTGGTTGGGCACCACCTTGACACCGTCCCGGACGGTCGTGGCGTATCCCGGCATGCTGACCTTGACCGCGTAGCCCGCGAGCGCCGGCACCACCGGGAAGAGCGCCTGGCCGTTCGCGTCGGTGACCGCGCCCGCTTCAGGGAACTGCCCGCCCGGGTGCGACAGGATCACCGTGGCTCCGGGCATCGGCTCGTTCCCGGCATCGGTGACCTCGTAAACGGTGACCCGCACGCCACCGTCCGCTCCGAGCGCGGCGGTGGCCCCGGCGAGCACGAGCAAGAACGCCGTCAGCCCGAAGAGCCTCGAAACGCTGCCTCTCATCGTCCGCCTCCCCTGGGGCTCGGGACCCCGGGTCCTCCGAATGCCATCCCCCGCACCGGCGGGCCCCGCCTTCGGGTTGCGGGCCCGTCCCATCCCGCGCGCTCCGCTGCGGGACGCCCATCTTCATCTTATGGCCGGTGCCGCGATCGGCCGCCCGCGGCCCCGGCTCGACCGCTGCGCATCCTCCGCATCCGGCCGGCACCGGCGCCGGCCGCCGCAAACTCTAGCGCCGCGCCGGAGATGCGGGCAACCCGTGGCGGGCGAAGGGGAATCTCCTCGCGGGGCGCCGCCCGCCGGCGGAACCGGTCGCTGGGATCAGCGGATCCCCAGCCGCTTCATCCGTTCGCTCAGGGTGGTCGGCTTCATGCGGAGCCTTTCCGCCGCCCGCCGCTGGACCCCCCCCGACTCGCGGAGGGCCCATCGGATGAGGGCCCGCTCGAACGACTCGACCGCCTCCTGGAACGAGGTGCCCGGGGGAAGGGGCACCATCTCTCCGGACGGATCCGAGACGCCGCGGGGGCGGGGAAGCAGCTCCGGCCCGATCTCGTCCCGTTCCGCCAGGAGGACCGCCCGCTCCACCGCGTTCCTCAGCTCCCGCACGTTTCCCGGCCAGTCGTACTGGATCATCGCGGGGATCGCCTCCGGAGCGAAGCGCAAGCCCGGCTTGCCGTGCTCGTCGCTGAACTCGGCCAGGAAGTGCTCGGCCAGCAGCGGGATGTCCTCGCGCCGCTCCCGGAGCGGCGGAAGCGCGATCGTCACCACGTTCAGCCGGTAGTAGAGGTCCTCCCGGAACCGCCCCTCCTGGACCAACTTGGCCAGATCCTCGTTCGTGGCGGCGAGGATCCGCACGTCCACCTTCACCGGCCGCACCGATCCCAGAGGCAGGAACTCCTTTTCCTGGAGCACCCGGAGGAGCTTCGCTTGCACCGAGGGAGGGATGGTGCTGATCTCGTCGAAGAAGAGCGTCCCCCCCGCCGCGGCAGCGAACAGGCCTTCCTTGTCGGAAACGGCGCCGGTGAAGGCGCCGCGGACATGCCCGAACAACTCCGACTCGAGCAGCTCCGGCGGGAGGTTCGAGCTGTTGACGGTGATGAACGGCGCGTTGGGATCGGGGCCACTCGAGTGGATCGCTTCGGCCGCCAGCTCCTTCCCCGTGCCGCTTTCTCCCGTGATCAGGACGGTGGTCCGAGCGGCGGCGACTTGCTGGATCATCCGGTACAGGTCCTGCATCGCCTTCGAGCGGCCCACCATGCGCCCGAAGCGGTGCCGCTCGGCCAGGGCCCGGCGCAGTCCGGCGTTCTCGAGCCGCAGCCGCCGGCGGTTCAGCGCCGACTCGACCAGGAGCAGCACTTCGTCGTTCTGGAACGGCTTGGTGAGGTAATGGAAAGCCCCTGCCTTCATCGCCTCGACCGCCGTTTCCACCGACCCGTGCGCCGTCATCATGATCACTTCGCGCTGGGGATCGTCGGCGAGGATCTTCCGGAGGAGTTCCAGGCCGTCGGTTCCGGGGAGCATCAGATCGAGGAGCACGAGGTCCACCGGCCGAGAGGCGAGCCACCGCTCCGCTTCCTCCGCGCTGGACGCCACCGCCACGTCGTGCCCCGCGCGCCGGCCCAGGAGCTGCTCGAGGACCTCGCAGACGACCGGTTCGTCGTCCACCACCAGGATCTGCGCCGGCTTCCGAGCCGCTTTCACGCGCGCCCTTCCGCCGCACGGGCCGCCCGCCGGCCGGAGGCGGCCCTCTCGAATGCCGGAAGGAGAACCCGCATGCGCGTCCCTCTTCCCGGCTCGCTCTCCGCGACCAGTTCGCCCCCGTGTTCGCGAACGATGGCGTAGCTGATGGACAGCCCGAGGCCGGTACCCCGTCCCCCGGATTTCGTGGTGAAGAACGGATCGAAGATGCGCGACCGGACCTCCTCGGGGATGCCGACCCCGTCGTCCGCCACCTCGAGCAGGGCCCTCCCGTCTCCGGAAAGACGGCAGTCGACACTCACGACCCCGCCGGGACGGATCGCGTCCAGGGCATTGAGGAGCAAGTTCATCACGACCTGCTGCAACCGCGAGCGGTCGCCCTCGACGACCACCGCCCCGCCGGATCGCTCCACGCGGACCGTCGCGTTCGCCCGGCGGATCTGCGGGCCGAGCAGGCCGACCGTCTCCTCGGCGAGCTCGCCCAGATCGACCGGGCCGAGCGCCAACCGGCCGGATCCCGAGGGCCGCGAGATCGTCAGCAGTCCGCGCGCGATCCGCGACGCGCGCTCCGCCTGGGCGACGATCTTCTCCAGCAGCGGGCGGCGGGGATCCTCCGGGCGGGTCTCCTCGAGGAGGATCTGGGCGAACGAGGAGATCCCGGTCAGGGGCGTGTTCACCTCGTGGGCCACCCCGGCCGCCAGCAGGCCCACCGACGCGAGCCGATCCTGCTGGATCAGCCGCTCCTCCAGGCGAACGCGCTCGGTCACGTCGTCCACCGTGACGAGCCAGCCCTCCCGGCCCGATGGGCCGCGGACGGGGCTCACGGCGAGGTTGACGATCCGTTCCTCCCCGCCCGCCGCGGCGGCGTCGATTCGGACCCTGAAGGCGCGCTCGCCCGCCGCCGCCGTCGAGGCCAGCGCCGAGCGGACGAGGGCTCGCACGGAGGCCGGCAGGACCTCCGAGTACCGGCGACCGAGAACCTCCTGCCGCGGCCGGCCGAAAAGGCGCTCGAGCGCCGGGTTCCAGTGCCGAACGATGCCTTCCTCGTCGATCATCGCCAGCCCGATCGGGCTGGAGGTGACGATCGCTTCGGTCCGGGCCCGGAGCCGCTGCACGAGTTCGATCTGTTCACGAAGCCGGGCGAGGTGGCGGGCCCCCGCCACGGCGGACGCGGCGTGGGCCGCCACCGTCCGCAGCAGCTCCAGATCGTCGGTGTCCAGGAGCCGGCCCGCTCGCCGGGCCCCCACGGCGAGGACGGCTATCGGCTCCTCCTCCACACGCAGCGGGACCAGAACCTGCACTCCGGCCCGGTGCAGCAGGGGCATCGTCGCCGGAGCTGACGGGACGTCGGCGAGCGAGACCGTCTCCCCTTGGCGAAGGCGCGGGAGCAGCGCGCCGGGCAGCCGGGCGCGCACCGGGCGCCCCGACACGGGGTGAACCAGGCTGCCGCCCTCACCGATCAAGAGAAGCCAAACGGGCGTCGCGTCCAGCGCCTCTCCGACCCTCGCCTGGAGGACCCGGGTGAGGCGATCGAGCTCCAGTTCGCGCGTGAGGTCGCGCGCGACGCGGGCCAGAGCTCTTCGGAAGCTGTACCGACGGCGGTAGTAGAGCCGGCTCACGAGGTCCCGCGTTCCCGCCCGCACCGCCGGGGCGAGGGCTGCGGTGAGAAGTGCGGCGACCAGCGCGGGAACCACACCCGCCGGCTTCATCACCGCCGGCAGGACCGCGCGGGCGACGCTGTGGAACCCGAGGAACAGAACCAGGGACAAGGAGAGCATCCCGAAACCGGCCAGGGCCCGGCGCCCGAACAGCGCCAGGTCCATCAGCCGGTATTCGATGACCGCGGGAGTGAAGGTCAGCGGCACCAGCGCCAGCAGGGGGAGGGCCAACCAGCTCCAGGAGGGCTCCCGTCCCACGGCCAATCGCGGCAGCGCCGAAACGGCGAGGAACGGAAGGAGCCCGGACACGGTGCCCGCGAGCATCCACCGCGCGCGCGCCCTTTCCTTCAGCCGCCGCGCGCGCACCGCCCCCGGCGCCAGGAGGGCGATCCCCGCCACGAGACCGGCCGCCAGCCAAGCGAACTCGATCCGTCCCTGCAAGCGGTCGATCACGCCCACCGCGCCGTCGCCCCACCGCAAGGCGCCGCCCAATCCGACGAGGTGCACCTCGGCGAGCAGGAGGGACGCCGCCGGGGCGTAGACGGCCGGCAGCCACCGGCGGCGGCGCTCCGCAGGGAGCCGCAACGCCAGCACGAGGTGCATCCAGAGCGCTGGGAACGACAGCCGAGCGCAGCGATCCACCCAGAAGAGCAGCCAGTCCAGCGCCGTTCCCCGGTCGGACCACGACACCCCGAACAACAGCGCCCCCGACAGGCACCACAGGGCGTAGACCGTGTCCGCCCGCGTCCCCCGGGGGCGCAGGAAAACCGCGATCGCTCCGAGGCAGAACAGGACGGCCACGGCCGACCCGACGATCCGGTCCCGCTGCCACCGCGATCGCGCCTCCGGTCGGATCCGAACGGCGAGCCGCTCCCCGCCGCGCCGAACCGCGACCCCGACCGGCTCCTCCGGGGAGAGCCGGAGCATGGCGTCGGTGGCGGCGAGGGTGCTCGAGACGGGAAGACCACCGATCTCCACCAGCACGTCCCCCGCCGCGAGGCCCGCCTGCTCGGCAGGGGATCCGGTGGCGACGCGCGCGATCGCGACCCCTTGCCCCGCGGGGCGCCCCACTTCGATCCCGGTCCACGGGCGAACCTCGTGCCACGTCCTCGCGGCCGACACGGCGCAGAGAACCACGGCACCGGCAAGGGCGAGGAGGTGGGCGAACCGGACGGGGCGCGTCGACATCGGGTGTCTCTCAGAAGGCCACCGCGACGCCGCCCGAGACCCGCCGCCGGGCGAGCAGCGCGCGCCGCCCCGCGTCCGCGCGCGGGCCGACGCCGGAGCGCTCGATCCCCAGCAGGAGGTGGCAGGTCGCCCGATCGCCGAACGCGTCACCGATCCGCTGCCTCACCCTGACCTCGCTCCGAGTCCACTCGTCGAGACCGGCGAGCAGGCCGCCGCGGTCCTCGAGCGTCTCCCACGTGAGCTCGACGTGCGTTCCGGTCGGCCGGTGCTCGAAAGCGAGATCGAGCAGAGCGCCCGAGGCGGAGGCGTCCCAGGCCACGGGAAGAAGCGGGACGTCGCCGGGGAGGGCGGGGAGCAGATCGCCTCGTGCTCCGAAGAGCGCGCCCCGGATCCGGAATCCGGGCCGCCGGTGCGTGGCGGGCCATCCCGCCTCGATGATCCAGTCGTCGACACGGGCGGTCGAGGCCCCGATCAGGGGCAGATACGGCTCGGGGACGGCACCCTCCGCGTCGCCCGCCCACGGAGCCGGCCCCGTGCGCATGACCCTGGACAGGGACCATTCCACGCGCCCGGCGCGGCCGGATAGGCCGACCCGGAAGGCGGGGGCGGCCCGGCCGCCCGCCTCGGCCCGGACGCCGCCGTCGACGGTCACCACCCACGCCGGTGCGAGGCGGTAGCTGAAGCCCAGACTCATCCCGGCCCGGGGGGCGGTTCCGAAGGCGGAGCCCCGCTCCCCGCGCGCGGCCAGCCCGGCGCGCAGCTCGGCCCGGCCGGCGGCCGCGGACCACCTCTGCCCCACGCGCAACTCCAGGGAGCTTCCGGAGGAATCCTCGAGGGTCGTCCGGCCGGGCACGGCGAACCCGGCGGCCACGACCGGAGCGGCCGGGTGCTCCGGATCGGGAGCCGGCCCGCCGGCATGGCGGACGGTGGCCTCGAACCACGTCCGCCGTCCGCCGGCCGTCCACTCGCGCGACAGGGCCATCGCGAACCGAGCCGCGCTCGCGCTTCGATCGGCCGGATCGCCGGGCGAGAACCGCGCGCGGATCCCCGCGGCCTCTCCGCGCAGCACGAGCCCGCTCCCCGGAGCCCGATACGCCACCACCAGCCGGGCGCCGCCGGATCCGGCCTCGATCCCGGGACGGCCGGAAGCCGGCCCGCGGGTTCTGGCCTCACGGCGCATCTCGAGCTGCGTTTCGAACGGTGCGCCCGAACCCGTGCTGCCCCCGAACCGCAACACCAGAGCGTCGGCGTCGTCGCGGAGCGAAGCGTCGAACCCCTCCTCGCGGTGCTGGGCCGAGAAGGCCAGGCGCTTGTTGCCCGAAAGATCGAACGTGCCCGCCATTCCACCGCTGACCCCGGCGCCCGCCTCCGGAGTGACGGCGTCCCGCTGGGAGACGGCCACCTCCACCACCAACGGAGCCTTTCCGGCGGCGGCCGACCCGGTCGGGTCCGCCCGCTCCGGCCACCCTCGCCGCGCCTCGAGGCGGTCACGCTCCGGCAGCCTCAGCGCCCAGGCGCCGTCCGGGGGACGCGAGCCAGCCCGGCCCGGCGGGCCCGCCGGATGGAGCACCAGCTCCAGCGACCGGCGCAGCATCGTGTCGATCTCGCCGACGAGGACCGCGTAGCCCCCCTTCACGGCGATCAACCGGTAGGCACCGGGCCGGAGCCCCGCCAGCGCGAAGCGGCCGTCCCGGCCGGTGCGCGCGGTCACGAGAAACGGCCAGTCGCCCTCGCGCCGTTCCGGAACGAGGCGGATCTCGACTCCGGCGATGGCCCGCCCCAGAGGATCGAGCGCCACACCCTCGAGACGCGCGCCGGAAGCCGCGGTTCGCTCCGGGGGCGGTGCGGCGAGAACGGCGGCGGCGGCGAGCCAGACGGCGGTCCAAGCCATGGGGGTGGACCGAGGAAGACCGCGAGCCAGGGTTCTCATCGGGACTCCCCGGGGGCCGCGAACCCCCTCCCGCCGAACGCCACGGCGGGACGCTCATTATCCCCCCATCGGGCCCGGTCCCGCCTGGAGACCGGCTCCCGGCCCCGCCGGGAGCCTTACATTGGCCTCGTGGCCGCCACTACGCCCAATCCCTTTTCGGACGATCCGGCCGTCACCGCTCGCGGGCTGACGCGCCGGTTCGGCTGCGTTCTCGCCCTGGATGGGATCGATCTCGATCTCCGCTGGGGCCGTTGTCTCGCCCTGGTCGGACCGAACGGAGCCGGAAAATCGACGGCGCTGCGGCTGCTGTGCGGACTCCTCCGTCCCGACGCGGGGACGGTGCGGGTCGCGGGGCTCGATCCGGTGCGGGACGGGCGCCGCCTGCGCGAGACGATCGGGGCCGTGCCCGACTTCCCGGTGCTCTACGACGAGCTGACGGGCAGGGAGAACCTCTTGGCGGTCGCGCGCCTGCGGGGAATTCCCCGGGGAGAAGCGGACCGCCGCATCGAAGAGCTGGCCGCAGCGCTCCGCCTCCAGGATTCGCTCGACCGTCCGGTGGCCGGATGCTCGCGCGGCGAACGGAAGAAAGCGGCGCTCGCCGCCGCGCTCCTCCACGCGCCGCCGGTGCTTTTTCTCGACGAGCCGTTCGAAGGCGTCGACCCCCTGTCCGCACGCACGATCAGGGAGCTGTTGGGGGAGCTGCGGAGCCGGGGCGCCGCCGTCCTGGTGACGTCGCATGTGATTCCCCTCGTCGAGGCGATCGCCAGCGACGTGGCGATCCTCGAGAGCGGCCGGCTGATCGCCGGTGGAAGCCTGGCGGAGATCGCTGCCGCCTACGGCGACCTCGAGTCGGCGGTGCTCGCGGCCGGCGGGACGGCGGCGGCCGCTCCGGCGCTGCCCTGGTACCGCGTCCGATGAGATCGCAGGTCATCGCTCTCTGGGCGCTCGAGGCGACGCGCCTGCGGGCGCGATGGCGCGCGGCGCTCGGTACCGCGCGGGCCGCGGGTGCCGCGGCCGCGGGCGTCTCCGATCTCCTCGCAGCGCTCCTCCTGCTCGTCGCTTCGAGCGGCCTGGGGCTCGTCGGCGCGCTCACCGCGGGCGCTCTCGCCGCGACGGGAGACGCGGCCGGTGCGGCCCTCGTCGCCTCCCGGCTCGCCGACGCCGGGCTCGTCCTGGGCGTGCTCGCCGCCGTGTTCGACGAGCCTCGACGGGACGCCGCGGGGCGGAGGGCCACGGCTTTGCTGCCGGTGCGCCCCTCGGCGCTCGCGCTGGCGGAAGGCGCGGCCTTCGCCTTCGCCCGCCCCACCGCGCTGGTGGCTTGGCCGGTGTCGCTGTCGCTCCTGGCCGGCGCGGCACGCGCCGGAACGGGCGCCGGGATGGTGCCGGCCGCCGCGGGACTCCTGGCGCTGATCTCGGCGGCGGCCCTTCTCGCCACGCGTGCCGCAGCCTGGGCGCGGGCCCGCCGGTCTCGGCT
>RFHH01000217.1 GCA_003696075.1 Acidobacteriota bacterium | reverse complement strand
GCCTCCGGCGGGGCCGTTCGTGAACCGGAACGTGGCGGCCCAGGCGCTGGTGCTCCTGGTGCCGCTCGCCGCCCGCGCGGCGCTCGCCGCGCCGGGGCTTCCCGAGCGCGCGTTGGGAACCGCCGCCGCGGCCCTCGGGGCTGCACTCCTCGTGGCCACCCGAAGCCGCGCGGCGATGGTCGCCGCCGTCGCGGGCGGGGCGTTGGCGGCGGTGCTGGCGGCGATCGCCCGGCGGCGGGCCGCGGAGCGGCCGGCCCGGCCGGCGGCCCGCCGGTCCCGGTTCGCCGTGGCGCTCGGTGCGGCGGTCGCCGCGGGGGCCGCTGCCGGGGCGCTCGTGCCCGGAGCCGGCGCATCGCGGCTCCCCTCCGTGACGCGGAGCTTCGCCCTGCTGGCCCAGGGGGGCGGGCGCAGCGGCGAGGTCCGGGCCGCCCTCCACGCGAACGCCATGCTTCTCGTGGCGCGGCACCCCCTGATCGGCGCCGGGCCCGGCCGCTTCCCGGTCGTCTACCCCGAGGTCAACCGCGCGGTGCGGGAAACGCCCGACTTCGGCGAGGCTCACGTGCCGGAGTCGGCGCACCACGACGCTCTCCAATACGCCGTCGAGTTGGGCGTTCCGGCTGCGTGGTGCCTGCTGGCCGCGCTCGGCCTGGGGCTGGCCGGCCTGGCGCGCCGCGCCCTGCTCGGCCCCGGGCGCGGAAACGCCCTGGCGGCCGCGGCGCTCGCGGGCGCACTGCTCCATTCCCTGGCGAGCTTCCCGCTCCACTCCCCCGCGAGCGCCTGGCTGGCGTGGTTCCTCGCCGG
Source organism: Acidobacteriota bacterium (assembly GCA_003696075.1). Taxonomy (NCBI): domain Bacteria; kingdom Pseudomonadati; phylum Acidobacteriota; species Acidobacteriota bacterium. The sequence goes on along the minus strand of RFHH01000217.1, from coordinate 7,862 downwards.
ACGCGGGTGGGCGGCCTTCGTGCGGCCCGGCGCGGCCGGCGGGAGCCGGTGGCGCGCGCGGCGGGCCGCGGCGCTGGTCCTGGCGCTGCTGGCGTTTCCCCTGGCCTGGCGCGACGCCCGCGCGCAGGCTGCGCTGGCCCGGGGCTGGGCGGCGCACGGGCGGGGCGACTGCCGCGCGGCGCTGCGCGAAGCGCGCGCCGTCGTCCGATCGTCCTTGCGGCACCGCGACCTCGTGCTGGCCGGGCAGATCGCCTTCGACTGCGAGCGCGACCCGGCGCGATCCCTCGCGCTGCTCGAGCGAGCCCTGGCCGCCAACCCGGATCAGCCGAACCTCCTCCTCGCGACGGGGGCGCGCCGCCTCAAGGCGGGCCGGCCGGAAGGGGCGCGCGAACTCTTCCTCCGGGCCACCGCGATCCTGCCCGGCTCGCCGCGATCGTGGCTCGGTCTGGCGATGGCGGAGTCGCGCCTCGGGCGGACCTCGGAGGCGAGGCGCGCGTGCGAGCGGGCGCTCTCCTTGCCGGAGGCACTCCCCGCGGCCGAGGCGTTCTGCCGTCCGCTCGTGGGGCGGGGCGGAACGGGCTCCGTCAGCGGGGGCGGGACGCCGCCTCGCGAACCGCGCGCTGGGCCTCCGGCTTGCCGATGACGAGGACCGTGTCGCCGGCCTGGAGGCGGGTGGCGCCCCGCGGCACGACGATCTCGGAGTCGCGCAGCACCGACACGGCGGTGGCTCCCTCGATCGTGCCGATCCCCTCGGCGACGGTCGTGCCGTCCAGCAGCGATCCCGGCTCGATGCGGATCGCATCGAGGATCTCGCCGGTGTGCGCGATCTGAATCGGCTGGCCGTACCGCATCAGATTGACCAGCCGCGGCAGCCGGATGTCCTTCGGTTCGACGCTGCCGGTGTCGATCATTTCCATCGCCCGGCGGACGATCACCCCGCGGTGGAGCGGGGAGTCCTCGCGCCCCTCCACCTGCGATTCGTACAGGGTCGGGTAGGCCGCCCCGGCGGTGAGCGTCCTCTGGACGAGGAAGGAAGCGATGTTGGCGAGCATCGCGGGCACGATCAGCCCGTAACCGCCGGTCATCTCGGCGACCATGATCAGCGTCGAGATCGGCGTCCGCGCGGCCGATGCGAAGACGGCCGCCATGCCGACGACGACGTAGGCGGCCACGGGAAGGCTGTGGCCGGGGACGATCCGCTCGACCGCGAGGCCCAGCACCGCTCCGAGCATCCCACCGAGGGTGACCGTCGGCGCGAAGACGCCTCCGGAACCGCCGGAGCCGATCGTCAGGGCCATCCCCGGGCCTTTCAGGAGGAGGATGAGCAACAGAGTGCCGAGGGGGAGCGTGCCGGCCATCGCCAGCTCGATCCACCCGTAACCGGTCCCGAGCACCTGGGGCACGATCACACCGATCAGGCCCACGCACAGGCCGCCGATCGCGGGGCGGATGTGGGGCGGCCCGGGAATCCGCTTGGCCAGATCGCGCACGCCGTACAGCAGCTTCGGCAGCAGCGCCCCCGCGACGCCCGCCGCCACGCCGAGCAGGAGGAAGCCGGGGAGTGCCGCCGGATCCTGGAAGACGAGCCCCTCCGGGACGGTGAACAGGCGGCCCCACCCGGTGAAGAAGCCGTAGCAGGCGTACGAGGTGACCGCGGCGATCACGGTGTAGATCAGCGCCTCGGCCTCGAACGCCATCCCGGAGTAGAGGATCTCGACCGAGAAGATCGCCATCCCGAGCGGCGCGCGGAACACGGCGGCGAGACCCGCCGCCATCCCGGCGAGCATCAAAGAGCGCCGCTCCTGGCCGCGCACCTTCATCAGCCGGCACATGATCGTCCCGAGCCCGACGGAGATCTGCGCGGTCGGCCCCTCGCGGCCGGCGACGCCGCCGGAGCCGATGGTGAGCGCGGAAGTCACCGCCTTGATCAGCGGAATGCGGGACCGCACCTCGGCTCCGCTGTGGTGGTAGGCCGAGATCGCGGCATCGGTCCCGTGTCCCTCCGCCTCGGGCGCGAACCGGTAGACGATCAGTCCGCTCAACAGACCGCCGACCGTCGTCGCCACCGGGATCAGCAGGCGCTGCGGCCATCCGGGAAGTGCCACCTGCTGCGTCAGGCTGCCCGCCTCCGGGGGGGCGAATCCGGCGATCCCCTCGAGGAGCAGGCGCTGCGCGAGGTCGGTGAGCAGGTTGAAGGCGATGGCGGCGAAGGCCCCGAAGAGGCCGACAAGGGCACTGTAGCCCACGAGTCTGTAGCTCGACTTGAAGAGCGGACGGAGGGCCACGGCCAGCGCCTTTCTTGCCGAGATGGACGCCGCTCCCCGAGAGGGCGGCCGGCTTCGGAAGCCCGCACGATAGACCCGCCGGGGCTCGCTCCGCAACGCGGAGAGCGCCCCTTTGACCCGCGGCGGGGAACCCCGTAACCTCGGTGTGACCGGTCCCGGACCCCGCGCCGGGCGCGGGCTTCCGGCGGGCCGGAGCACCACCCCACGCGGGCCTCGTTCCCGTCCTGCGAGACCCGCCCTGGTTCCGGACGACGCCGCCCCGGCGGCGCCCGCTGTGATCGCGGCGCGGTGCGCCGGGGGTCCGGCGCGGAGGGTCCGATGACCGAAATCCGCATCCACGGACGGGGAGGCCAAGGGGGTGTCACCCTGGCCAAGATCATCGCCACCGCGAGGTTCCTGGGCGGCGACTCGGTCCAGGCGTTCGGGTTGTACGCGGCCGAGCGGTCCGGGGCGCCGGTGCAGGCCTTCTGCCGTTTCGACGACAAGCCGATCACCAACCGGAACCTGATCTACGAGCCGGACCACGTCATCGTTCTCGACCCGACGCTGGTGGGGAGCGGGATCGACCAGGGTCTCGCCCCCGGCGGCTACATCCTGATCAACACCCCCGAGCCGCCCGAGAAGTTCGCCGAAACCTTCCCGCGACAGCGCATCGCCACCGTCGACGCCACGGCGATCGCGCGCGACCACGGGCTCGGGACCCGCAGCGTCCCGATCGTGAACACGGCGCTGGCCGGGGCGGTCGGGGCGATGCTGGGCATCCCTCTCGACCGGATCCTCGCCGCGCTCGACCACCTCGGCTTCGGTGGAGGGAACGTCGACGCCGCCCGCGAGGCCTTCGAGAAGCTGCGGAAGACCGACGCCCCCAGGGAGGCCGCGCCGGCCGCTCCCCGGGGAGCGCGCCCCGTGCCGGTCACGCCCCGCGCACCGAGCCTGGTGGAGGGAGCGGGAGGCGAGCTGCCGCGGATCAAGACGGGGACCTGGGCCAAAGAGCAGCCCCGGCGGCAGCGCCTCGTGCCTCCCTGCAACCACGTCTGCCCGGCGGGGAACGACGTCCAGGGCTTCCTCCAGGAGCTGGCGCACGATCGCATCGACGCCGCGCTCGAGATCCTGCTCAGGACGACCCCTCTTCCGGCCACCTGCGGCCGCGTCTGCCCGGCACCGTGCATGGACAACTGCAACCGGTCGGCGCTCGACGGCGCGGTCAACGTCCGCCAGCTCGAGCGTCTCGCCGGCGACGAGGGGAAGGTCGAAGTCCGGCCTCTCGCGCGCCGGGACGAGCGAGTGGCGATCGTCGGGTCCGGTCCGGCGGGCCTGTCGGCGGCTTACCAGCTCGCGCGGTTCGGGTACCGCGTGACGGTGTACGAGGCGGGACCGAAGCCGGGCGGGCTGTTGCGCACCGGCATCCCCGAGTTCCGGCTGCCCGAGGCGGTGCTCGACCGCGAGCTGGAGCGGATCACCGGCCTGGGTGTCGAAATCGTCACCGGCCGGCGCGTCGGCAAGTCGGACCTGCTCGGGATCGCCCGGGAGAACGACGCCGTCCTCGTCGCCACGGGGTTGCAGGAGCTGCGCAGCCTCCGGCTCGGTACCGGCGACGGCGATGCGGTGATCCAGGGGATCGACTTCCTCGACCGGGCACGACGCGGCGAGCTGAGGGTCGACGGCGAGGAGGTGATCGTCGTCGGCGGCGGCAACACCGCCATGGATGCCGCGCGCTCGGCGCTGAGACTGGGCGCCAGGAACGTGCGGGTCGTCTACCGCCGCTCGCGGAAAGAGATGCCGGCGATCCGCGAGGAGATCGAGGAGGCGCTCGCCGAGGGCATCGTCTTCAACCTCCTCACGCAGCCGGTGGCGTTGCGGGAGCGGAACGGGGGCGATACGCGCTACCTGCTGACATGCCGCCGGATGGAGCTGGGCGAACCGGACGAGAGCGGCCGGAGGCGCCCCGTCGAGGTGCCCGGGTCCGATTTCGAGCTGCCGTGCGACCGGGTCATCCTCGCCCTCGGCCAGTCGCCCGATCTGTCGGTGTTCCCGGAGGGAACCGAGGTTCGCGAGGGGACGAAGCTGATCGGCGTCCTCGAAACGCCCGTCTACGCGGTCGGCGACCTCGCCACCAACGACGGCACCGTGGCGGGAGCGATCGGCAGCGGGAGGCGGACGGCCCTTCACATCCACCGGCTTCTCGGCGGGGAGGCGATGGTGGGCGTGGAACAGGCCACCCCGCCGCACGGCGCCGACATCTGGCGCGACACCGTCATCCGCGCCGACGCGATGAAGCTGCACCTGTTCGAGCGCCGGCCGCCCGCGGCGGGCCGGGAGCTGAGCCCGGAGGAGCGCCGCCGCACGTTCGATGAGATTCACGCGGGACTTCCGGATGCGGGTGAGGCCAAGCGCTGCCTGTCGTGCGGCGTGTGCAACGAGTGCGACATGTGCGTTACGTACTGTCCCGAGGGCGTTCTCAAGCGCGTCGGCCACGAGTTCCACTTCGACTACGCCTACTGCAAGGGGTGCGGCGTTTGCGTGACGGAATGTCCCCGGAACGTGATCTTCATGAGCCAGATGTAGCCGGGAGCTGACCCATGCCGCTCGAACTCGTTACCGGAAACCACGCCGCAGGTCACTCGCTGGCGGTCGCCGGCGAGGCGAATCGGTCGGCGCGGGGAGTCGTCTGCGGGATCTACCCGATCACGCCGCAGACCGAGATCGTGGAGTTCGTCGCCCGCTTCCCCTTCACCAAGGGACGCGTCGTGCCGGTGGAGAGCGAGCACAGCGCGATGGGGGTGGCGATCGGGGGTTCGGTCGCCGGGGCCCGTGCGTTCACCGCCAGCTCGTCGAACGGCCTTGCCTACATGGCGGAGAACGTCATGGTCGCGGGCTTCTATCGGCTGCCGATCGTGATGGTTGCGGTGAACCGCACCCTCGGACCTCCCTGGAACATCTGGGTCGATCAGGGCGATACGCTGATGCTGCGCGACTTTCCCTGGATCCAGCTCTACTGCGAATCGAACCAGGAGGTCGCCGATACCACCCTGCTCGCGTTCCGTCTGGCCGAGGACCACCGGATCCTGCTGCCGGCCCTGGTGGCGATGGACGCGTTCATCGTCTCGCACACCCAGACCGAAACGGATCTCGCCCCGCAGGAGCTGGTCGATCGCTACCTGCCCCCCCTCGAACTCCCGCACCGGATCCGTCCGGACGATCCCCGGACGATCGGCGGTCTCGCGTGGCCGGCGGAGTCGCTCTCGATGCGGGTGGAGTTCGACGAGGCGATGCAGCGGGTGCCGGAGGTCTACGAGGAGGCGCGGGAGGCGTTCCTCGACCTCTTCGGCCGCGATCCGGGAGCGGCGGTGCAGCCGTTCGCCTGCGACGACGCGGACGCCGTGCTCGTCGCCACCGGCACCATCGCCACGACGGCGCGCGAGGTGGTTCGCCGGCGGCGCGAACGGGGCGAGCGCGTCGGTCTGATCAAGATGAAGATGTTCCGCCCGTTCCCGGCGGACGAGCTGGTGCGGCTCCTGGAAGGCGCGGACCGCGTCGGCGTGCTCGACCGGAACTACGCGGCCGGTATCGGCGGCGTATTCGGGCACGATCTGAAGGCGGCGATGCAGGGTCGGCGCGACGACCTGCTCGTTCAGGACTACCTCACCGGGGTGTGCGGCGGGGACGTCACACCCGAGATGATCGATTCGGTGCTGGACGATCTCCTGGAGCGCGCCTCGGCCGGGAGGCCGGTCTGGGTTGGGGTCGAAGCCCCCGAGGAGGCGCGCAAATGAGCGAGGCTCCGGCTGTCGGCACGAGCGGGATCCCCTGCCGGGAGGAGTGCCTGCTGCGGCCCGGCAACACGAACTGCGGCGGATGCGGAATGAGCGTGGGGCTTCGTTTCCTCGGCGAGGCGCTGGCGGAAGCGGGGCAGAGATGCTCACTCGTCATTCCGGCCTGCTGCGGGATCGTCACCGCCGGCGCCTTCCCGACCACGAGCTACGGCGTGCCCGTGGTCGCTTCGACCTTCGCCTCGGCGCCTGCCGTTGCCTCGGGAATGGCGAGCGTGCGCGACCTCAACGGGGAGACGGATCAGGTCATCTGCTGGGCGGGGGACGGCGGGACGTACGACATCGGGCTCGCGACGCTCTCGGCGGCCGCCGAGCGCAACGAGAACATCATCTACGTCTGCTACGACAACGAGATCTACGGCAACACCGGAGGCCAGCGCTCGTCCGCGACGCCCCCGGGCGCGCGGACGGCGACGACACCCAGCGGGAAGCCGGAGCAGAAGAAGGACATCGTGGCCGTGATGGCGGCGCACGGCGTCCCGTACGCGGCGACGCTCTCGATCGCGCACCCGGAGGACTTCCGGAGGAAGTTGCGCACGGCTCTCCGGCTCGAGGGGATGCGCTTCTTGCTGATGCACTCGCCGTGTCCCACCGGCTGGAAGTCGGAGCCGGGGGAGTCGGTGGAGCTGGTTCGTCTCGCCGTCGCCAGCGGGCTGTTCCCGCTGTACGAGGTGAGAGACGGTGAGCGCTACCGCATCAACGTCGAGCCCGACGGTACCGATCCTCTGGAGTACTTCAAGCGCCAGCGTCGCTTCGATCTCGGGCGGATCGACATCGACGAGGTGCGTCAGGCCTGCCGGAGGCGCATCGAACGCTTGCGGGCGCTCTCCGAGCGCTTCCCGATCGGCGCCGAGGCCTGATCCGTCGAGTGGCAACCTGCGAACGGACGCGGAGGGCGATCGGCCGCGAGGTTCCCGGTGCGCAAGGTGTCTCTGATCGCCGCGGCGATCCTGGGAGGGATCGTCGTCTCGCTGCTGGGCGCCGGCCTGCTTCTCCCGGCGGAGCACGTCGCCGTCACCCGGGCGCGCTTCGACGCGCCGCCGGAGGAGCTGTTTCCGGTGATCGCCGATCTCGGCAGTTGGGCGAGCTGGAACAGCGCCGTCAAGGAGGTGCGCCCGGAACCAGCGCGCGACGGCCGGCCGGTGTTCGTGGTGGCTGGCCAGTGGGACGAAATCCCGATGGTCGTCGAGGTCGAGGAGCCTCCTCTACGCCTCGTGACCCGCATTCCGGAGGATGCCGGCCTCGGGTTCTCGGGGAGCTGGACGTACGAGCTGGCAGCGGACGGTGAGGGGACCGTCCTGACGATCACCGAGCGCGGCCGCGTCTCGAACCCTCTCTTCCGGCTGCTGGTGCGCCTCGGCGACCCGCACGCCACAGCCGGAGCGTTCCTCCGCGACCTCGGCACGCGTTTCGGCCACCCCGTCGAACCGATCCCGATCTCCCGCGGCCGCGCACGCAATCGCGAACCCGTCGCCTGACGCGCGCGCCGTCCGAGTTCACCGTAGGGGCGGCGCGCCCCGGCCGAACTCCGTTCGGCCGGAGGCCCGCCCGACCATGTGATGGCGCGTCCTGTGGTCGCGCACCGCGCGGCCGGGAACCCCGCACATCGACGCAAGAGCGCACCCGGTGACCGCGTGGAAGGCGGCCGGACACCCCGCCCGTGCACATCGCCGCGAACTCTGTCCTGCGACCGGCGGCCTCGCCCGCCCTTCTGATCGCGTACCCTCTTCTGCGATGGTGAACCCCG
>RFHH01000216.1 GCA_003696075.1 Acidobacteriota bacterium | reverse complement strand
TTCCCCGTCTCCCCCGCGGCAGGACCCTTCTCCTGGAGAGCGACGCGGATGATCACGTCCTCTCCCTCCACACCGGCCACGGTGCCCTCGAAGGCGCTCCCCAGTTCGCTCTTGGTGAGCTTCGAGGTGGTGACCGACACGCCCGTGAGGCCGGCGTCGGCGAGGCGGGACCGGATGTCGTTCAGGTCCGTCGCCTGGGAGTAGCGGACGATGATCTGCGCGCCGCCGGCGAACTCGACGCCCTTCCGGATTCCGCGCGTCGAGACGGTGGAGATCGCCGCGACGACGGCCACCAGCGAGATGGTGAGCCAGAGCGCGCGGTAGCGCATGAAGTCGATGTGGGTCTCGCCGATGATCCGCATCGCCGTCCTCCCCGCTCAGATCGAAAGCCGCGGCGTCGTCTGCCGCGACAGGGACCAGTCGAACAGCGTCCGGCTGACGAAGATCGCCGTGAACATCGAGGCGACGATCCCGATGCTCAGCGTCGCCGCGAAGCCCTTCACCGGACCCGTTCCGTAGTTGAAGAGGAACACCGCGGCGATCAGCGTCGTCACGTTGGCATCGATGATCGCCGACAGCGCCTTGGAGAAGCCGCCGTCGAGGGCCCCCTTGATCGTCTTCCCGGAGCGGAGCTCCTCGCGGATCCTCTCGAAGATCAGCACGTTCGCGTCGACGGCCATGCCGACGGTGAGGATGAAGCCGGCGATGCCGGGCAGCGTGAGCGTCGCGTCCAGAGCCGACATCAACGCCGCAACGAGCAGGAGGTTGAGGACCAGCGCGATCACCGCGTTCAGGCCCGCCCGCTTGTAATAGACGAGCATGAAGCCGACGACGAGCAGGAACCCCAGCACGATCGCCCGGGCGCCGGCGATGATCGAGTCACGGCCCAGGGACGGTCCCACGGTCCGCTCCTCGATCGTCCGGACCCGTGCCGGCAGCGCGCCCGCCCGCAGGTTGCGGGCGAGGTCCTCCGCCTCTTCGTAAGTGAAGGCGCCGGAAATCTGCCCGTTGACCGAGATCTCGGAGCGGATCACCGGGGCCGACAGGATCTTGCCGTCGAGGATGATCGGCATGATCCGGTCGATGTTCTTGCGGGTGAAGCGGGCGAACCGGTCGGCGGCGGCGACCTTCAGCCGGAAACCGACGGCGTTCTCGCCCCACCGGGTGGTCTGGCGGAACGCGCTCTGCAGGTCGTTGCCGGTGATGACCGCCGTCTTCTCCACCGCCCAGTAGGAGTCGATCACCGGCGGCGCGGACGGATCCTCCCTCTTCACCGCCGGGAGGATCTCGACGCCGGGCGGCAGGGTTCCGCCGAGCTGGGCCAACACGTCTTCCGGGCTCTCGCCACGGAAGGGCCCGTCCCCGTCCTTGTAGTAGGCGAGCCGCAGCTCGAGTCGCGCCTGCGTCTGGATCGAGCGCTTCACGCGGGCCGGGTCCTCGACGCCGGGAAGCTGGAGCAGGATCCGGTTCCCCTCGCCGCCGCCCACGCGCTGGATCACCGGCTCGGCCACGCCGAACTGGTCGATCCGGTTGGTGATCGTCGTGAGCGCCTGCAGGACCGCCTGCTCCCGGGCCGCCTCCTCCTCCCGCGGCGGCATCGACGCCTTGATCACATCGCCCTCGATGTGCGGCTTCCAGCGGGCGAGCTCCTCTTGGATCACCGACAGCGCCTCCTGCAGCCGGTCGGCGGGGATACCGCTGACCTCGAACTCGGTCGTCGAGGTCGAGGCGGCACGGGCGTCGGGGAAGCCGGCGTCCCGGAGCCGCTCGCCGGTGCGGGTCGCGGTCAGGTCCGTCTCCGCCTTCACCGCGTCGTCGGTGACGACCTCGAGCAGGAGGTGCGAGCCGCCCCGCAGATCGAGGCCGAGGTGCATGTTGAGGATCGGCTTGCCCGGACGCGGCCACGCCTGGAACAGCGCGACCACGACGACCGCGGCGATGAGGATCAGCCTCCACTTGAGCGTGGCGCTCATTTCGACTCCTCCGACATCTTGCCCGCCACGTTGCGGCGCAGCAGCGTCACCTCCACCTGCGGCGCGAGCCGGAGCCGGATCGTCTCGTCCTCCAATCGGGTCACCGTCCCGATCAGCCCGCCGGAGGTGATCACCTTGTCACCGGCCTTCAGGGCCTTGATCATCGCCTCGTGCGCCTTCTCCCGGCGCCGCATCGGGAGGAAGATGAGCACGTAGAAGATGAGAACGATGCCCAGGATGGGGATGAAGCTGACCAGCATCTGGACCCAATCGTTGCCGGCCGCGGGAGCGGCCTGGGCGACCGGGGCGAGACGAAGCATGCGGGCGGCCTCCCTCCGGCGCACCGCACCGGCCCGGGAGCCGGGCGGCGGAGCCGAGGTTGCTGGGGTTCGCGCTGGGTGTGTCCCGGCGGCGCAAAGACCGCCATTCTTGCCCTCTCCCCCCCGGGGGTCAAGTTCCGGCCTCCGGGAGGCGTTCGGACCCTCCCGGTGACCGCGCCGGTCCTGCGTTCGGCACGTCTCGCGGCCGACCCCGCCGTGCCCCACGGGTTCGTGGCCGTCCCCGACGGCGCGCCGCCCGTGTGGCGCCCGCGGCAGGTGCACGGCGCTCGGGTCGTTCGGGCCGGACGGGGAGCCCGCGCCGCCGCCGACGGGGCGCTTTCGGCCGATCCGTCCCTGCGGGTTGGCGTGGTCACGGCCGATTGCTGCCCCCTGCTGCTCGCCTCGGAGGACGGCCGGCTCGTCGCGGCCGTCCATGCCGGCTGGCGGGGTCTCGCCCGGGGAATCGTCGAGGCGGCGGTCCGGGCCATGGCCCGCGCGGGCGCCTCCCCCGCCCGGCTCCGGGGAGCGGTCGGCCCCGCCGCCGGCGGCTGCTGCTACGAGGTCGGGCCGGAGGTCCTGGAAGCGCTGGGCCTTGCCCGCGGGACCGGACCGGGGGGCCGCCGCCGCATCGACCTCCGCGGGTTGCTGCTCGAGCGCCTCGCCGCGGCCGGGGTGGCGGAGGGAAGGGTGGAGCGCGTCGGCCCCTGCACGATCTGCAGCCCCGACTGGCCCTCCTACCGCCGGCAGGGGGCGCGAGCCGGAAGGGCGCTGGCCTGGATCGCCCCCGCCGCGCCCGCAGGCGCTAACTTGTCCGGGGGCGGCTCCGGCCGCCCGCGGGAGAGGCGATGAGCGAAATCGTGCGACCGGAGGAGACCCGGATCCCCCGGCTGGGCCCGGCGGAGGTCCCGTCGCCGATGCAGGCGGTCGCGCCGCCGTCCGCCTTCGTTGACGACGCTCCGGGAATCCTCCTCGACACCGACTGGGAGAAGGTCCGCGCCCGGATCGAGGCGGGCGAAGAGCCGCCGTGCCTCGAGCCGGCGGGGCCCCGGCGCCGGCTCTTTTTCCGACCGCGCGAAGTGCGCGCGGCCATCGTCACCTGCGGCGGTCTCTGCCCGGGGATCAACGACGTCGTGCGCGCGGTGGTGCTGACGCTCCACTGGCACTACGGCGTGCGCGAGATCTTCGGGATCCGCTACGGCCTGCGCGGCTTCGCCACGGGAGACGCGCCGCCCCTGCGCCTGACCCCCGAGGTCGTGCGGACGATTCACCACCAGGGCGGCTCGTTTCTCGGCTCGTCCCGGGGCACCCCCCCGCCGGAGCGGATCGCCGAGGTGATCGAGCGGCGCTCGATCGATCAGCTGTACATGGTCGGCGGCGACGGTACGCAGCGCGCGGCGCTGGCGATCTCCGAAGCGGCGCGGCGGCGCGGGCTCAACCTCGCCGTCATCGGCATCCCCAAGACGATCGACAACGACATTCCGCTCGTCGACCGGACCTTCGGCTTCACGACCGCGATCTCCGTCGCCCGGCACGCGGTCGACGCCGCCCACGCCGAGGCGGAAGGGGCCTACAACGGCGTCGGGGTGGTCCGCCTGATGGGGCGGGAGGCGGGCTTCATCGCCGCTCATGCGGCGCTGGCCTCCGGGGAGGCGAACTTCGTCCTCGTGCCGGAGGTGCCGTTCGGCCTCGACGGCCCCGACGGCTTTCTCGCTCACCTGGAGCGGCGCGTGGCGGAGCGGCGGCATGCCGTGGTGGTGGTGGCCGAGGGCGCGGGGCAGGACCTGCTCGCCGAGGAGCGGCGCCGCCTCGGCTGCGACGCCTCGGGGAATCCGCGCCTGGCCGACATCGGCGGGTATCTGTGCCGCCGTATCCGCGAGCATTTCCGCGCCGCGGGGCTTCCCCTGACGCTCAAGTACATCGATCCCGGATACACCATCCGGTCGGCGCCCGCCGTGGCCTTCGACGCGATCTACGCGCAGCAGCTCGGCCAGAACGCGGTGCACGCCGCGATGGCCGGCAAGACGGAGATGCTCGTCGGGCGCGTGCACGGCCGGCAGGTCCACGTTCCGATCCGCCTCGTCACCCGGCTGCGAAAGCGGATCGACCCCGGCGGCCTCCTCTGGCGGGCGGTGCTCCAGAGCACGGGACAGCCGGCGCGGATGGGCGGCGCCGCTTGCTCGCCCCAACCCGCTTCGCCATAATCCCGGCGCCTGCGGAGAGGTGCTCGAGTGGCTTAAGAGGACGGTTTGCTAAACCGTTGTAGGGGTAATCCCCCTACCGTGGGTTCGAATCCCACCCTCTCCGCCAGCCG
>RFHH01000215.1 GCA_003696075.1 Acidobacteriota bacterium | reverse complement strand
GATGGCGGGCGATCTCCGCCGGCCGCGAGCCGGGGAGCAGGCCGAAGACCGGCGCGTCGGGCGGCCAGCCGAGCCGGCGGCGTGCCTCCGCCGCCGGCACCGGCCGCCCGGTGATCTCGGCGAGCGGGTGGCCGGCGAAGGTCACCGGAACGCCGTGCTCGCGGTAGAACGCCTCCTCGAAGCGGAAGAGGACGATCATCCGGTCGACGCGCTCTCGGATCGTGCGGACGCGGCCCCGCCGCCAGGCCCAGACCTGCGGGCTGACGAAGTAGACCACCGGGACGCCGCGGCGGCGGGCGGTGCGGGCGAGAAGGAGGTTGAAGTCGGGGAAGTCGACCGGAAGCAGGGCGTCGTAGCGCCCCGACGCGATCCGCCGCGAGAGGTCCGCCATCACCCGCCGCAGGGCGGGGAGCCGCCGCACGACCTCGGTGATGCCGACGACGGAAAGCTCGGCGGCGTCGTGCAGCAGCTCGCACCCGGCGGCGGCGAGCCGCGGTCCTCCGACGCCGGCGAAACTCAATCCCGCGTCGAGCCGCCGCGCCGCTTCGACCAGCCCCGCCGCGTGGCGCTCCCCCGAGGGCTCGCCGGACACCACCAGCACGCGCCGCACGATCACCGCTCCCGCACCGGCCGCCCGACGGCGGGATCGCCGGCGTGGAGCCGCGCGAACGCCTCCAGATCGTTCAGCGCCCGCTCCAGTCGCGCGGCCGCCGCCTCGAGCGGTTCGTCGCGGCCGATCTCCAGCGGCCGGCCGTACGCGATCAGGGCGCGGCTGAACGGCTTCGGCACGACGAACCGGTCCCAGGTCCGCAGCTCCCACGCCCGCTCGGCCGCGAAGGCCACCGGCACGATCGGAATGCCCGCCAGGCGCGCCGCCGCGACCGCGCCCGGCTGGACCCGCCGCGCCGGCCCGCGCGGGCCGTCCGGCGTGAAGCCGATGTCGGCGCCGCGCTTCACCTCCCGGAGGAGCCGCCGCAGCCCGGCGGCCCCGCCGCGGGTCGTGGAGCCGCGGACCGGGACGTAGCCGAACCGCTCGACCGTCCGGGCGATCAGCTCGCCGTCGCGATGCCGGCTGATGAGAAAGGCGAGGCGCGGGCCGACGTAGCTGTAGACCATCATCAGCAGGTGGGCGTGCCAGAAGACGTGCACGTAGCGGCGGTTCTCGGCCGCGAACCGCTCCACGACTTCCCGGCCGTGCGCGCGAAGCCGGAGGGTGCGCCGGAGCGCCCGGATCAACAGAGCCGCGAGCGGTGGGGCGACCCGCTCGCGGACCGCCGCGGCGAGGCGCCCGCGAAGGGCCCCGCGCCCCGCCCTCACGTCGCGCCCGGACCCACCGCCTTCGCCTCGCACAGTTCGCGCAGCTCGTCCGGTCCGGCGGGATGGAGCGCGACGCCGACGCGATCGACCTCCGGACCCCCGGCCGGGAGCGGCACTCGGAGCACCGTCTCCAGGGCGCCGCCCGCTTCGCCGAGACCGGTCAGATCGATCTCCCGCACGGCTCGGCCGACCTCCCGCGCCTGAGCTCCCTCGCCCGTTTCGAAGACCACGTCGACCGTCAGGCAGGGCAGCGCGAGCGGGCTGCCGCGCTCGACCACGCGCAGCGAGACGAGCGCGTCCTTCCCTTCCTCGGAGTCGAGCGACTTCCCCTCGGTCCACGTGAGCATCTCGACCCGGTGCGCCTGCCGCGCCCGGGAGAGGAGCACCCACGGGTCCGTGGGCCGGCAACCGGCGGCGACCGCGAGGAGCGCGATCCCGATCGCCACGCGCCCGGCGCCCCGATTCACCCGCGTGATCACCGTTCCGACCTCCGCCGCGGCGGATCGTAGCACGGAACCGGCCCCTCACCCCCGGCCGCGCCGCCCGGAGATCAGCGCGCCATAGCCCAGTCGGTGGGCGAGGAGCGCGGCGGCGACCGCCGCCGGCACGAGCGGCACGAGGGAGAGTTCCCGGGGCAAGAGCAGCGACGCCACCGCGAGCAGCGAGAAGAAGCCCTGCACGGCGGCGAGTGCCGCGACGGCGCGGCGCGGTCCGAACCCCGCGTCGAGGAGCCGGTGGTGGAGATGCTGCCGGTCCGCGCGCATCGGGTTCTCGCCCCGCGCCACCCTCCTGAGCACGGCGAGGAACGTGTCGAGCAGGGGCACGCCGAGGGCCAGGGCGGGCACGGCCGGGTTGAAGCCGACCTTCCCGCGCAGCGTGCCGACCGCCAGGCAGGCCAGGACGAGCCCGATGAGGAGGCTGCCGCACGATCCCATGAACTGGCGGGCCGGCGGCGCGTTGTGCACCAGGAAGCCGGCGACCCCGCCCGCCAGCGCCACCGCCACCACCGCCGCGACGGGTCCCGACGCGAGGACCGCCTGGATCGCGAGAGGCGCGACCGCGAGCAGCGCCATCGTCGCCGCCAGGCCGTCCAGCCCGTCGATGAGGTTCAGGGCGTTCATCGCGGCGACCATCCAGAGGATCGTCGCCGCGGCGGCGAGCGGGCCGAGCCGAACCGCCCCGAGGCCGAGATCGAGCGTCTCGATGCGGAAGCCCGCTGCCCAGGCGACCCCCGCGGCCGCCAGTTCGCCCGCGAGCTTCACCCACGGGCTCAGCGTCCAAACGTCGTCGGCGAAACCGACGGCGGCGATCAGCAGGGCGGCGACCCCGAGCCCGGCGATCGGCACCGGCAGCTCGGCGATCCGCTCGCCGCCCGGCGATCCCGACAGGACGGCGGCCCCCACGGCCAGCAGCGCCCCGGCGAGGATCGCCAGGCCGCCGAGCCGGGGCGTCACCTCGCGATGGACCTTTCGCGCCAGGTCGGGACGGTCTTCGGCGCCGACGCGCGCCGCGAGGCGGCCGGCGAGGGGGGCGAGGATCATGGCGCCGCCCGCGGCGACGGCCAGATACAAGAGCAGGAGCATCGGCGGCGGATTATCCCACCGGGGCCGCCGGCGAGCCCTTTCGCTCCTCCTCGCCCCGCGTGCTCCGCGGGACCGTCCAGGCCGCCTGGGCCCGCCCGAGCAGCCCGCGGAGCGTCCCGGCGGCGGCGGCCGCGTTCACGACGACCAGGTACCGCGCGAGTCGAAGCAGCGCCCCCGGGCCGCGCGCGCCCCGGGGTGGAGGCACCGCGGCGAGCGCCGCCGGCGCGAGGACGGCCGCGGCCGCCAGCGCGCCGGCGGCCGACCCGGCGAGCGCGGCGGGCAGGCCGAGTCCGAGCGCCGCCAGCGCGAGCCACGGCACGGCGTAGCGGAGAAGCTTGTGCGACACGTAGGCCCAGAGGATCCGCCGGGGCAGGCGGCCGAGCCCGATCCAGCGCGCGCAGGCCACCTGCTGGGCGATGATCCGCGCCTTCCGCTCGAACTCCTCGCGCATCGTCGCCGCCGCGCGCTCGTACGCGCGCGCCTCCGGCACGACGATCGTTCGCAAGCCGGCGATCGCGGCGAGGAGCGGCTCCGCGGCGTCGCCGGCGATCTGCGGCGGAAGCGGCCGCCACAGGCTCCGCCGGATGGCGTAGACACCGCCGTTGGCCACCGCGAGCAGGTCTCGCTCCGCCTCGCACCGTTTCGTCCAGGTCTCGAACCGCCAGTACAGCCCTTCGCCCGCGGAGACGTCGGGATCGTCCTCGTTGGTGAAGACCACCTCGCCGATCGCGACCCCGACCGTCGCGTCGTCGAAGGCGCGGGCGAGAGCGCGGAGCGTGCCGGGGGCGAAGAGCACGTTGGCGTCGGTCTGGACGAGGATCGCTCCGCGCGCCTCGGCGCCGATACGGTTGATGCCCGCGGTCTTTCCCGCGCGGCGCGGCTGGCGGAAGAGCCGCACGCGCGGATCGGCGATCGACCTCACGATCTCGTCCGTGCCGTCGTCGCTCGCGTCGGAGACGACGAGCACTTCGAGGCGGTCTGTGGGGTAGTCCTGCTCGAGGAGATTCCGGACGCGCCGCTCGATCACCCGGGCCTCGTTGTGCGCCGCGACGAGCACCGAAACCGCGGGGAGCGGTCCGCCGGCCGGCGCCACCGGGCGCCGCCGCCGCGGAAGGAGGCGGACGAGCAGCGGATATCCGGCGTAGGCGTACAGGCCGACCGCCAGGCATGCCAGCGCGAGCGTGCCCGCGATCTGCGGCCAGGCGGCGAGGGACGTTTCCACGCGCCGAATCTACGGTGGCCCGCGTCCGGCCGCACGCGCCGCCCCGGCCCGCGCCCGCCGGTGTAACCTCCTGAACCTCGCCGGCCCGGAGCGAACGATGACGGGGAGGCTTTCTCGTAACGGAGCGCTGGGGCTCGCCATGCTGCTGGCGGTCGCCGCACCCCTTCCGTACGGGGCGACGGGAGCCGCCGCGCGGGGCGGGCTCGCCCTGGCCGCCGCGCTGGCCCTCTGGCTCGCCCGGCGGGAGTGCATTCCGGCGCCTCCGGCACGGTTCGCGTGGCTGTCGCTGGCGGTCCTGGCGATCCCGGCGGCGCAGCTCCTCCCGGTGCCCCCCTCGTGGATCGAGCGGGTCTCGCCGTTCGAGGCCGCCCAGGCGCGCGCTTCGCTCGCGCTGCCCGGAGAGGATCCGCAGCTCGCCCAGGCCGAGCGGGCGGTGTGGGCGGCGGCCGGCGTGGTGCGGCGCGAGAGCGGATGGAGACCCCTGTCGGCCGACCCGGACGGAACCGTCGAGGCGGGGGTGCGCCTCGCGCTGGCGGTCGGGGCCTTCTTGCTCGGGCTCCTCGCTCCCTCGGGCGAGCGCCAGCGCCGCCTTCTTCTCGGAGCCGTGGCGGCGTCGGCCGTCGTCCAGGCCGCCTACGGGCTGGCCGAGACCCTCTCCGGGCACGAGCACGTCCTGTTCCGGGTGAAGGAGCACTACACGGAGGTTCCGAGCGGAACGTTCATCTGCCCGAACCACTTCGCGGCCCTCGTCTCGCTCGGACTGTTCCTCTTCGCGGGACTGTCGCTCGAGCGGCGCGGGTCGGGAGGAGAGCCGGGCCGCGGCCCGGCGCGCGCCGCCCTCGCCGGCACCCTCGGCGCCGTCCTGCTCCTCGCGCTGCTGTGGTCTTCGTCGCGCGGCGCGCTCCTCGCGGGCGGATTCTCCGGGCTACTGCTCGCGGCGTGGGCGGCCAGGCGCCGCTTGCGGATCGGACTCGGCGGTCTCCTGCTCGCCGCTCTCGTCCTCGCCGCCGCCGTCTGGATGCGCCCGCCGACCCCGCTGGCGGAGGACGCGGCGAACCTCTCCCTGAGCGGGCGAACCGAGATCTGGGCCACGACGCTCGAGATCGGGCGGCGGCATCCCTGGATCGGGAGCGGCCTGGGAACCTACGCCGCGGTCCATCCGCTGTTCCGCCCCGATCGCTCGGCGGCGCGGGTGGTCCACGCCCACTCCGACTACCTCGAGTGGTGGGCGGAGACCGGCCTGCCCGGCGTGCTGCTGCTCGCGGCGGACCTGGCCGCCGTGCTCCCCGCCGCGCGGCAGCTCCTCCGGCGGCGCACCGGCCGCCTCCTCACCGGGGCGGGGCTGTTCGGGCTCGGCGCGCTCGCCGTGCACGAAGCGGCCGACTTCTCCCTGCAACTGCCCGGAGTGGCGGTCCCCGCGGCCCTCGCGGCGGGGGCGCTGCTCGCCCCCGCGGGCTGGGGACCGATCGCCGGATCGCCCCGCCGCCGCGAGCGGGCCTACCGGATCGCCTCCGCCGTGGTGGTCGCCGCGCTGGCGGTGGGGGGCTTGGCCGCCCTCGCCTCGCGCCGGCCGGTCCTCCGCCCGGACGGGCTGTCCGGATGGGCGGCCACCGCCGAGGGCCTGCGGCGGGGGGCGCGCATGCGCCTCGCCGCGCTCGTCGAGGGACCGGAGCGCCCGCCCGCTCCCGAGCGGTTCGGTCCGGTCTTCACGCTCCTCCGCCGGGCCGCCTGGCGCGCCCCCCTCCGGGGCGAGATCCGCGTGACCGCCTGGCTCGCGGTCGAGTCGTTCCTCCGGTCGGCGCCCCCGGAGCGGGTGCCGCCCGGCGCCAGGCTCCTCGCCCGCCACTACCTCGAGCGCGCCCAGGAGCTGGCGCCCGCCGACCGGCACCGCCTCGAGGTGCTCGTCCGCTGCTGGCTCGCTGCGGGGGATGCCGCGCGCGCCAGACGGGTCGCGCGGAGGCTTCTCGCGCTCGATCCCGGACGCGCCGAGAAGGTCTACGACCTCCTCGGGGAGGCGGCGGCGGGGCTGGGAGAACTGATGGAGGCGACGCCGAACGACCCCCGCGCGGCGCTCGCCCTGGCCCGCCACCTCCTCCAGCGCCGGCACGATCCGGCGGGAGCGCAGATCGTCCTCGAGCGGGCGCTGGCGCGCCACCCCGGCGAGTCGGCCATCCGGCGCCAGCTCGCGGGGGTGCTCGCCGTACGCGGGCGCCCCGCGCGCGCGCTCGAGCTGCTCGAAAGCGCCGGGACGGGCGCGACGGCCGCCGAGCGGCGGGCCGAGCTGCTCCTCCGCGCGCGTCTCCTCCTCGCCCTCGGCCGGGCGGACGAGGTCCCCCCGCTTCTCGACCGACTGGCGTCCGCCGGCGCCGATCCCCGGGAGATCGGCCTCCTGCGCGCGCGGGCCCTGCTGGCGTCGGGCCGGCGGGGCGAGGCGGTGGCGGAGCTGGAACGGATCCGCAGCGGCGGGCTCGAGGGGCTGCCGGACGCCCGCCGGCTGGAGCTGCTCGTCACTCTCGGGCGCGAACTCGCCCGCACCGGTGCCTACTCGAGGGCGCTTCCCCTGTTCCGGGAGGCCGCCGCGATCGATCCCGGCCGGCCGGAGATCCGCCGCTTCTTCGAGGAGCTGGAGCGGGCCGCGGGGACCGGATCAGCCGGCGGCGTCGCGCGCTGAGGCGCGCTCGCCCTCCTCCTCCGCCGGCCGGCGGTAGTAGCCCTTCCGGTAGCGGTAGGACCGGTAGTACGACCCGGTGACGTCCTCGGTCACCTCGCAGTTGAGGATCGTCCCGAGGATCCGCGCGTTGACCTTGGCGAGCTGGTCGACCGCCTGCCGCAGCGCGTCCTTCGGCGTGGAGAGGGCGCGGGCGACGAGGAGCGTCCCTTCCACCACCGGCACGAGGTTGAGGGCGTCGGCGAAGACGAGGACGGGCGGGGAGTCGATCACGACGAAGTCGAAGCCGAGGCGTTCGTCGAGCTCGCCGACGATCTCCCGGAATCGGTCGGGATCGAGAAGGGTCGCCGGATCGGGGGGGCACGGCCCTCCCGGAAGGAGGTGGAGGTTCGCGTACCGGGTCGGGACCACGAAGCCGTCCGCCGGGTCGTGCGAGGCGAGCAGGTTCGTCAGGCCCCGCTCCGACGGCACCCGGAAAACGCGGTGCAAGCGGGGATGGCGCAGGTCGGCGTCGATCAGGACCACCTTCCGCCCGAACGCCCCGAGCGTCCGGGCGAGATTGGCGGCGATCGTGCTCTTCCCTTCCCCGGGCAGGGCCGAGGTCACCAGGAGCGAGCGCGGCGGGTGCTGCGGCTGCGCGAGAAGGATGGACGACCGGAGGGCGCGGAACGCCTCCTCGACGTCCATCTGCTCCTCCGGGATCACCGGCCGGCTGCGCGATCGTCCCTTTCTCGAGAAGACCAGGCGCGGCCGCGGGGGAGCGCTCGCCCGCGGGATGCTCCCGAGCAGCGGCAGCCCGGTGATTTCCCGCATCTGCGAGGCGGTCCGCAGCTTGACGTCGAGCGCCTCCGCGCCGAAGGCGCCTCCGACCCCCAGCAGCAGGCCGAGCAGCAGCCCGAGGGCCAGATTGAGCTTGACGCGCGGGGCCGACGGACTCTTCGGCGGCTTCGCCCGGTCGACCACGTGGACCTGGCGCTCGAGGATCGATTGGAGGTCGCGCGTCACCGCCACCTCCTCCCGCCGCGCGAGCAACCGGTCGAGCGCCTCGCGCTTCTGCTTGTACAGGCTCCGGAGCGCCTCGAGCTCGCCCGTGGCGAGCTGGAGCTGCGCCGCGCGCGCCTGCTCCTCTTCGATCAGCCGCTGGAGGCGCGCCTCGCTCTCGCGCCGGAGCGCGAGTTCGGCGCGCGCCGACTCGAGCGCCTGCCGGTAGATCGCCTCCATCTCGTTTTCGAGGTTGCGCTCGGTTTCCTTCACCGCGGCACGCAGCTCGACCAGGCGCGGCCAGTTCGGCCCGACCTTCCCCTCCAGCTCCGCCAGCTCCCGCCGCAGCTCGGCGAGATCCTGCCGGTAGCGCTGCACCTGCGGGTTGGCGTTCACCTCGGGAATCCCCGACGGCGTCGCCTCCTGGTAGGCGGCCAGGCGCGCCTCCGCCGCCGCCCGCTCCGCCTTGACCTCGGTGAGCGTCTGCTCGAGGCGCGACAGGCGGGTGCTGCCGGGCTCGTCCTCCCGCTCGGGCACCGTCGGCGGCGCCTGGCGCCGCGCCTGCGCCAGCTTCGCCTCCAGCTCGAGCACCTCCGCCTGGGCTTCCTGGATGGCCCGCTCGAGGAAGTCGGCCGCCCCGCGGCGGGCGTCGACGCCGGTGCGGACGAAGAAGTCGCGGTAGGCGTCGACCACCGCGTTGACCACGTTGGCGGCGATCTCCGGCGAGGGATGGGTGAACGACACGCGAACGACGCTCGAGTACTCGAGCTGCTCGGTGTCGAGATTGTCGCGAATGTACGCGGCGATCTGATCGTCCGTCGGCGGCTTCGGTTCCTCGCCGTCCTCCCCGGGCTCGGTCAGCTCCGGAGCCAGCGCTTCCCTCACGCCGTACCGGTCGAGCGCATCCCGCAGGACGGCGGGATCGCGGAGCAGCAGGTACTGCGTCTGGTAGAAGCGCTGGATCTCGTACTCGTTCCAGACCATCGGCACCACGTCCTCGGTGTCGAGCACGCGGGGCGTGGTCCTTTCGATGAGAAGCCGGGCCGAAGCCGTGTAGACGGGCGTTCGCAAGAAGGTCACCAGCGCCGTCAGAAGGAACACCTCGGCCGCGATCGCGGCCACGAGCCACCGGCGCTGCCAGAGAACCTTGCGGACCGCGGCGAGATCCCAGTCCCCCCCCGGCCCGACTCCGGGCACCGTCATTGCCGGCATCCGCCCTCCTTGCTCCCGTCCGCAAATTGCCCGCGGCGGTCCGTACCGGTTCGAAACATAGCGCCGCGCGGTCGGCCGGGGCAATGGGGCCGGCAGCCGGCCGGCTCAGATCCTGTCCTTGATCGCGTCGGCCCGGTCCCGCGGCACCACGAGCAGGCCGTGCGGCCCCTTGACGACCAGGAGCGGCTCGGCGGCCATGCCGAGCGCCCGGGGAGGGGGCCCCTCCCCGACCCAGAGCACCGCGCTTCCCTCCGGGGCCCCTTCGAGCGGCGCGGCGCGGAGGGGACCGGCGTCGCCGCGCCGGGCCAGCCGGAGGACCGCCTCCCAACCGCCCACGTCGTCCCAGCCGGCGTCGAGAGGGACGACGCTCACCCCTCGCGCCCGTTCCATCAGCGCGTAGTCGATCGACAGGCGGGGGGCCGCCTCCCAGTGGCCGCCCCGCCCGCTCGCCACGAACGCCTCCACCGGATGCGCGACCTCCGGAGCGTGGCGCACGAGCGCCTCCCAGAAGCTGCGCGCGCGCCACACGAACAGCCCCGCGTTCCACAGTGCCCCGCCGGCGATCAACCGTTCCGCTTCGCTCCGCTCCGGCTTTTCGGTGAAGCGGGCCACCGGCACGGCGCGGCCCGGATCCGGCCTCGCCGCCGGAACGACGTAACCGAACCCGGTCGCCGGCCGGTCGGGCAGGACGCCGAGAAGGACGAGTTCCCCGCGCCGCGCGGCCCCGGCGGCGGCCGATAGCGCGGCGCGGAATCGCCCGAGCTCCTCGATCCTGTGGTCGGCGGGCAGGACCGCCGCCACCGCATCGGGCGCCGCCTCCAGGAGCCGGCGCATCGCCAGGGCGATCGCGGGCCCCGTGTCGCGG